>NZ_VPCP01000025.1:0-37126 GCF_013418145.1 Acinetobacter sp. YH12201
TGTTCAAATGGCTATTCTACGTTTGATTGGTTTTGGAAAAAAAGAAGAATTTAAGAAAGTGCTAGCAATTTTAAGAAAGAAAAAGCCTGATAGGACAAGGATCCTATGAAATTTGTCGTGTACAGAGAAATAACTCATAAAAAACCCGTGTTCGCACGGGTTTTTATTTGCTTCAATCTAAATTTTTTGTGTTTTACCTCAAGTATGATTTTCAAAATCTTTAGAAAAATGAAATCGGATGTAACCTTTAATTTATGGATATTCAAATTACCAAAGTTTTAAACATGGTCTTTTTATTTCTTGTCACTGCTGTGATGGAAATTCTGGGGTGTTATTTTCCCTATCTTATTTTAAATCAGGGAAAAACTCAGTGGTTTTGGATTCCAGCGGTCCTGGCACTGGCTACATTTGTCTGGTTACTCACTCTACATCCTGCTGCATCGGGACGAATTTACGCAGCCTATGGTGGAATTTATATTTTTACCGCACTGATGTGGTTAAGATTTGTTGATCAGGTGGCATTAAGTCGCTGGGATTTACTGGGCGGAATTGTAGTGATGATTGGGGCAAGCATTATTATTTTACAACCGCAAGGTTTGATACGTTAGTTAGCCTAACGTATCAGACAGCTTTTTAAAAAGAACATTCACTGTTCTTAATCTTAAAGTCATAGTTTTTACTTTCGGATGACAGCTTTAATTCAACATGATAGGGATTTACACGTTGAAATTCATTTTCAAACAACAAGCTGCAGTTCTGCAAAATATTTTTTCTCAGCAGTTTTTTGACTTCCTTTTCACCAACATCTTGGGCAAACTGGGTAAAATCAGGCGTGGTGATAATGCCTTCAATTTTTACCCCATTCGCGCTCATTTGGTATTTTTCCATCAGCATGTTTTGATCGATCTGGAAAGGCAATGTGCGCGAATCTTCATCACTGATGACATCTAAAATCTCATTCAGCGCTTTATGGTCTTTAATTTTATAAGATGAATCCAGAATCTGCTTTTTAACAAAATATTGGTCGAGCTCGGTGGCTTTGGCATGTGCGGTATTAAATATAAGAAAAGTGCTTAAACATAAAAATATTGTTTTAAATGGCATGATCATCATCACTGAGAATACTTATGATTTAAATTAAACAATTTATAGGCATAAAAAAAGCACCCGAAGGTACTTTTTTAGAAAACTTGAGGCTGAAAATTTAATCTTTCTTTAAATTTTCATTAATTAAGAATTCAACCAGTGCTTTTTGTGCATGCAGGCGGTTTTCAGCTTCATCCCAAACCACAGCATTTTTGTGATCAAGCATGTTTTCTGAGATTTCTTCGCCACGGTGAGCTGGCAAGCAGTGCATGAATAAGCAATCTGGGTGAGCAAGGTCCATTAAGCGTTCATTGACCTGATAATCAGCAAAGGCTTGTTCACGGATTTTTTGCTCTTCTTCCTGTCCCATGCTTGCCCAGACATCAGTCACAATCAGATCGGCATTTACCGCAGCATCTTCAGCTGAATCGACAAGTTCTACACAGTGGGCAAATTCAGTCAGGAATTTTTCTTGTGGTTCATAGCCTTTAGGCGCAGCAATTTTTAATTTAAAGCCCCACATGTGTGCAGCTTCAATATAAGAGTTGCACATGTTGTTGCCATCACCAATCCAGGCAACGGTTTTACCTTCAATTGAACCACGGTGTTCAAGGTAAGTTTGCATGTCAGCCAATAGTTGGCAAGGGTGGTGATCATCTGTTAATGCATTGATTACAGGTACTTTTGAGTAAGAAGCAAAACGCTCAACGATATCATGGCCGAAAGTACGGATCATTACGATATCCAGCATGCTTGATATTACGCGTGCCGAATCTTCAACTGGCTCACCGCGACCAAGTTGGGAGTCACGTGAAGAAAGAAAGATTGCGCTACCACCGAATTGACTCATGCCAGCTTCAAACGAAACACGTGTACGAGTACTCGATTTTTCAAAAATCATACCCATGACTTTACCAACGAAAGGTTGGAAAACTTCATTGTTATGCTGCTTACGCTTGAGTTCGATCCCGCGTTGCAAAATTTGGTTAAGTTCTAAAGTCGATAAATCACGTAAAGTTAGAAAGTGACGGAGAGCCATCATTTACTCCACAATAACCGCTGAAAATAAATTATCAGTAATTAGTTGCTGGTTGGTTAAGAAAAAAATACGGAATCGGCTAATATACTATATGCGAGGCAAATTGCAAAAAATCTAACGGGGTTGATGGCCTTCCAGAAAGCGATCTACACAATAAGTAATGTAATTGATGGTTTCTTGATCATTTTCACGAATTGGTACACCCATGAGCACGCACCATTCAATATTGCGGATAATGCCAAAATATAGTTGAGCAGAATAAATCGGTTGTTTACAGTGAATAATCCCGATTTCATCGGCTTTGGTTAGCGCATTGGCTATGGCGATTTGAATATGCTTTGGACCCTGTTCGTGAATGTAAAGAGCAAGCTGTGGGCTGCGCTGTGTCTGTTCAATAATTAAACGAAGGAAAGCTACATTTTCTGGAAGCATCAAGTGTTGCTTAACATTTATCAGGGTTTGGATTAAATAGACACGAAGATCATCTTTACCGTGTTCAAAAGGGATACAGATATCTTTAAAAAACTGTTCCCGACGATAATCACAAATTGCTTTGAATAAGCCTTCTTTATTGCCAAAGTATTTATAGATTGAAGCTTTAGATCCGCCTGCGTGTTGCACAATATCATCCAGTGATACTGCATCGTAACCACGTTCTAAAAACAGGTCGGTTGCACTGACTAATAATGCCACACATCGCTCATGACCACGCTTGGTTGGTGGTATATCTTTACCTAAAGGAGCTAAATGGGCGATTTTATGCATATTGGATAAAAAACTAACAATTAAATAGGAGGGAGATTGTTATTATAACAAATATATGTACAGCGTGCTGTGTAGAAGTGTACTCGCGTACGGCATGATTTGAACTGAAAAAGTCATTTTTTAGAAAATAGCTCAAATTTAGCTTATTTAGAATACAAAAAAGCTGTGTTTATCAAAAATAAATAATATCTAATATCACGAAAATTTATTGTGCAATAAATTTGAGAATTATTTGACTAAAGTTATAGAGTAAAAATTCTAAAGAGTCATGGCCAAACAGGAGTTTATGGATATACTCAAACTTCGATAAATAAAGTGAAACTGTGGAAAGGAAGATGACACAACAAATGTCTGCAGGCTTAAGATTTAGACAAGCACTGGAAGTTGAAAAGCCATTACAAATTATCGGCACAGTGAATGCCTATGCAGCCATGATGGCGAAAGAAGTGGGTTATAAAGCCATTTATGTATCGGGCGCAGGAGTTGCCAACTATTCTTACGGATTGCCTGACTTGGGTATGACCAGTTTGGACAATGTTCTGGAAGATGTACGTCGTATCACTGAGCGTGTCGATACGCCTTTACTTGTAGATATTGATACGGGATGGGGCGGAGCATTTAATATCGCCCGTACTGTTAAACAGATGATTGCGGCTGGTGCTGCAGCCGTTCATATTGAAGATCAGGTTGCACAAAAGCGTTGTGGTCACCGTCCAAACAAGGAAATTGTGACCCAGCAGGAAATGGTTGACCGTATTAAAGCAGCGGTGGATGCCAAGACTGATTCAAACTTTGTGGTGATGGCGCGTACCGATGCCTTGCAAAAAGAAGGTTTACAAGCGGTGATTGACCGTGCATGTGCATGTGTTGAAGCTGGTGCGGATGCAATCTTTGCTGAAGCGATGACTGACATTACCATGTATCGTACAGTGTGTGATGCTGTAGGTGTGCCTGTATTGGCAAATATTACCGAATTTGGTGATACGCCTTATTACACCGTAGATGAGTTGGGTGAACAAGGTATTCGTATGGTACTTTATCCACTGTCTGCGACACGTGCAATGCAGAAAGCGGCATTGGAAGTGATGCGTTCTATCCGTGAAAACGGTACGCAAGTGAATGTATTGGACAAGATGCAACAGCGTAAAGAGCTTTACGAGTTTCTTGATTATCATACGTTTGAGAACACTTTAGATAAACTGTTTAAATAAATTTTTTAAATAAATAATTCAAAATGGAGAATTAAAAATGGCTGAAGGAAAAGTACTGACAGGTGCAGGATTACGTGGACAGGTTGCAGGTAAAACCGCACTTTCTACTGTTGGTAAGAGTGGCGCAGGCTTAACCTATCGTGGTTATGATGTGCAGGATCTGGCGGAAAATTGCCAATTTGAAGAAGTGGCTTATCTTATCTTCTTTGGTGAATTGCCAACGACTGAACAGCTTGCGGCTTATAAGGCCAAATTGAAATCTTTACGTCAGCTTCCACAAGCGTTGAAAGAAGTGTTGGAACGCATTCCGGCAGATTCGCATCCGATGGATGTGATGCGTACCGGTGTGTCCATGCTAGGCAACTTGGAAACTGAAAAATCTTTTGATGAGCAGCAAGATGTTGCCGACCGTATTTTGGCGACTTTACCTGCAATTATTTGCTATTGGTATCGTTATAGCCACGATGGCGTGCGCATTGAAGAAAATACCGATGATGATTCAATTGGTGCACAATTCCTGCATTTACTGCGTGGTGAAAAACCGAATGAATTGCATGAACAGGTGATGAATGTGTCGCTGATTCTTTATGCAGAGCATGAATTCAACGCATCTACATTTACTGCGCGCGTGTGTGCATCTACGTTGTCTGATATGCACTCATGTATTACTGGTGCTATTGGTTCACTTCGTGGTCCATTACATGGCGGTGCCAATGAAGCAGCGATGGAAATGATTGAAAACTGGACCTCTCCAGAAGAAGCCGAACGCGAAATGCTGGGTAAGCTGGAGCGTAAAGAAAAGATCATGGGCTTTGGTCATGCAATCTATAAAGACAATGACCCACGTAATGGCATCATCAAAATCTGGTCTGAGCGTTTAGCTCAAGATGTCGGTGATACAGTACTTTACCCGGTATCAGTACGCTGTGAAGAGGTGATGTGGCGCGAGAAGAAATTGTTCTGTAATGCAGACTTCTTCCATGCATCTGCTTACCACTTCATGGGGATTGCAACCAAATTGTTCACACCAATCTTTGTAATGAGCCGTGTAACAGGCTGGGCAGCCCATGTAATGGAACAGCGTGCAGACAACCGTATTATTCGTCCAAGTGCGGATTATACCGGCCCTGAACTGCGTAAAGTGGTTCCAATTGCAGAGCGTACTGTAGCTTAAGATAAAAGCATGAATAAAGCCTCTTCGGAGGCTTTATTTTTTTGCAGTCAGTAAAACTGGATCTTCAATGGTGTAACCTGTTTCAAAAGGAATGCCCAGGTATTTAACCACCGCTAATATCTTCTGTTGCCGGGGAATCTTATAAGCTTGGGATATGCTTAATCCGTGGCGATAATCGATTGCCTGATGGATCTGGCTTTTCAAGCTTTGACTGCTGAGTTGGTATGTATAAGTATATTTCGGAATATATTCTTTCGGATCATAGCAAGATTTTTCTTTAGAGGTGATTTTCTTTAATACCTGAATCTTGATGCTTGATTTAGGTAGTGGTGCAAGAGGGTTAAGCCGCTTTTTAATTTTTACTATTTCCTTATCGAACTGCCGACTATCTTGGTCATAATCAATTTTCCTGGTTTTAGGATTAATATATAGCGAATTCACCTGAATCAGCTTTGCCGGTTGCTGGGTATTTTTAAACTGATAATAATAAAGCTGCGGTAGGCGACCACGACCATCAAGATAATGTTTAAGCAGATAGACTTTTTGCTCTTTGTTTTCATAGCCCAATACTTCGATATTTTGAGGACCACCTACGGTTGCAAAACTGCTGCATGGCAGCAGGATTAATCCGAATGTGAACATTTTGAGTTTAAACATCACTAAACACTCTGAATAAGTTTGATGATTTCATCTGCTATATATTGAGTTAAAACATCAAGGCGTTTTAATGGTGTGCCCTCAATAAAATATTGAAAATTGTGTGTTTTATTTAAATATAAAATTGAGGTGAAAAATGTGCCTTCAGGTTTATTTTCTGTTGCGCTACCGCCAGGTTTCAGTAAACCTGTGCAAGCAACAATAATATCAGCTTGAGTAAAGAGATTTTTTCCTTGCCTTGCCATTGCTTCTGTAACTTCAGCAGATTCCGCAGTGTATTTTTCTATAAGCTTGGCATCAATATGCAGGATATTGATTTTGATTGATGGATCATAACTGACCAGCCCACCCAGTAAAATCTCTGCGCCACTGTTTTTGCAAATAGAAAACTGACTGGAAAGATAGCCCGAACTGGCACTTTCAATAAAAGCAATTTTTAAATGATGTGTTTCGAGCAAATCACAACATTGTTTTAGCATAGGTTTTTGTCTCAAAATCAATACTATTTAGTTTAAATTTTTTTATCTTGGGTAGACTTCACTCAAAAATATGGTGAAAGACAAAAAATCAGTTTTTCATTTTTCGGTTCGTGTTTTTTAAATCGATGTTCTTTGTGCTTAACTTTATCTCGATTGTTTTTAAATAAAAAGTTTATTTAGAATCTATAAATTATTTTCGATCTCTGGTAAACAAACCACAATAAAAAACCCGCCATAAAGACGGGTCTTTGAAGCTGACTGAATTTATTGATCCAAAGCAGGAGTCGCAGCAGCAATCGCAGCAGCAACGGCATCATCTTCAGACTGAGCTTCATTATTTGATTTGGTGGGGGCTTCTGAAGCTGGTTTTGGTTGGGCTTTTGGTGCTTCAGCTTGAGCAGTTTCAGTTGTAGTCTGTTGAGGAGCTTCACGCACTTCACGACGAATGACTGTAGTTGTATTTGGC
Source organism: Acinetobacter sp. YH12201 (assembly GCF_013418145.1). Taxonomy (NCBI): domain Bacteria; kingdom Pseudomonadati; phylum Pseudomonadota; class Gammaproteobacteria; order Moraxellales; family Moraxellaceae; genus Acinetobacter; species Acinetobacter sp. YH12201. The sequence continues at coordinate 6,878 of NZ_VPCP01000025.1, forward strand.
GTTTCTTCACGTTCAACTTCTACCTGCGCTGGAGCTTGAGCGTTGTTATCTTCCATAGCTTCCAAAGGTACAGCTTCTGCAGGCTGATTCATTTGTTCAGTTTGCTCGGTTGTTTCAACCTGTTCTTGCTCATCTTCTTTTGGAGTTTCTTTTTTTACACATGCTGTTAAAAGTAAACTTGCTGCAATAGCACCACAAAGTAAAAGTTTGTTATTCATAATCGCACAAAATAAAGCATTAATTGGATGTTGCTATTATAACAGCAAATACAAATATAAAAATCCTATCAGCTTACCCTAATTTTTTATCGGAAATGCTGATAGAATAACCAATTGTTTATTGTTCTATGAATTGATGCGGAATGACTTTGCTTTATTGGTACAGAGTAAAGTAAAATCGCACAACATTGTAGGCCAATTTAGGCTCCATTGTACGAGAAACTTAATGACCCATTTTATTTTCGTTACTGGTGGTGTTGTATCATCACTAGGTAAAGGTATTTCAGCTGCATCTGTGGCTGCGCTTTTAGAAGCCCGTGGTTTAAAAGTGACCATGGTCAAAATGGATCCATACATTAATGTCGATCCAGGAACGATGAGTCCGTTCCAACACGGTGAAGTTTTTGTCACAGAGGATGGTGCTGAAACTGACTTAGACTTGGGTTATTACGAACGTTTCTTACGTCGTGCGAAAATGACCAAACTGAACAACTTCACATCAGGTCGTGTTTATCAGGATGTTTTAAATAAAGAACGCCGTGGTGACTATCTGGGTGGTACTGTTCAGGTTATTCCACATATTACCGATAATATTAAAGAACGTGTGCTTCGCGCTGGCGAAGGCTATGACGTCGCAATTGTGGAAATTGGCGGAACAGTAGGTGACATCGAATCTCTCCCGTTCATGGAATCTGTACGTCAGTTAATGGTAGAGCTTGGTCATAAACGTACCATGTTGATGCACTTGACTTTACTTCCATACATCAAGTCAGCAGCAGAACTGAAAACCAAACCGACTCAGCACTCAGTGAAAGAGTTGTTATCGATTGGTATTCAACCAGATATTTTAATCTGCCGTACCGAGCATGATGTTGATGCAGATACAACCCGTAAAATTGCATTATTCACTAACGTGGAAGCGCGTGCGGTTGTGGTCTGTAAAGATGCACGTACTATTTATCAAATCCCGCGTACGTTCTATGAACAGGATGTTGACGATTTAATTTGTGAACGTTTTGGTTATAACGACCTGCCTGAAGCGGATCTTTCAGACTGGGACAATGTTGTAGAAGCTTTATTAAACCCTGAATACACAGTACGTGTGGCGATGGTAGGTAAATACGTTGAGCTTCCAGATGCATATAAATCTGTAAACGAAGCACTTCTTCATGCGGGCATTAAAAACCGTGTCAAAGTCCAAATTGACTATGTCAATGCTGAAGATCTTGAAAGCCAAGATGTGAATGAAGCGCTTAAAGATGCAGATGCCATTCTGGTTCCGGGCGGTTTTGGTGAGCGTGGTACTGAAGGCAAAATGCTGGCAATTAAATATGCACGTGAAAACGGTGTGCCATTCCTTGGTATCTGTTTAGGTATGCAGTTGGCAGTGATCGAATACGCGCGTAACGTAGCGGGTATCACGGATGCGTCATCCACAGAATTCAACCGTTCAACCAAATCACCTTTAATTGGTTTGATTACCGAATGGCTGGATGAGCGTGGCGAAGTTCAACAGCGTTCTGTAGATTCTGATCTTGGCGGAACCATGCGTCTAGGTGCGCAAAAATCTGAGCTGGTTGCAGGTACAAAAACTGCAGAAGTGTATGGTTCGAATGAAATTATCGAACGTCACCGTCACCGTTATGAAATGAACAACCGTTTCATTCCTGCGCTAGAAGAGAAAGGTCTGAAGATTTCAGGTTATTCACCAGTACAACATTTGGTAGAAACAGTTGAAATTCCTCAACATCCTTGGTTTATTGCTGTACAATTCCACCCGGAATTTACAAGTTCACCACGTGATGGGCACCCATTATTTGCCAGCTTTATTGATGCTGCGAAAAAACAGTACCAAAAAACCAAATAATGGCTGGGCAAGACTAAACTAGGAAAGTTTAAATGTCGCAATTAAAACCACAAGAAATTGTACGTTTAGGCGATATACAAATGGCAAATCACTTGCCATTTGTATTATTCGGCGGAATGAATGTACTTGAGTCAAAAGACCTTGCTTTTGAAATTGCAGAAACTTATGTTGATATCTGCAAACGTCTGGAAATTCCTTACGTGTTTAAAGCAAGTTTTGATAAAGCCAACCGTTCAAGCTTGAACTCTTTCCGTGGCCCAGGCTTGGAAAAAGGGATCGAGTGGTTAGCAGACATTAAAAAACACTTCAATGTACCCATCATTACTGATGTACATGAACCTTATCAGGCTGCACCTGTTGCTGAAGTGGCGGATATTATCCAGCTTCCAGCATTCTTGAGCCGTCAGACTGATCTGGTTGAAGCTATGGCAAAAACCGATGCCATCATCAATATCAAAAAAGCACAATTCCTTGCGCCACACGAAATGCGCCATATTTTGCATAAGTGTCTGGAAGCCGGAAATGACAAGCTGATTCTTTGTGAACGTGGTTCGGCCTTTGGCTATAACAACCTGGTTGTAGATATGCTGGGCTTCGACATCATGAAAGAAATGAATGTGCCTGTATTCTTTGATGTCACCCATGCGCTGCAAACTCCAGGTGGGCGTGCAGACTCTGCGGGCGGTCGCCGTGCGCAAATTACCACTTTGGCTCGTGCGGGTATGGCCACTGGTCTGGCTGGTTTATTCTTGGAAGCTCATCCAGATCCAGAACATGCTAAATGTGATGGTCCTTGTGCACTTCGTATGTCGCAACTGGAGCCATTCCTGGCGCAGCTGAAAGAATTGGATACCTTGGTTAAAGGTTTCAAAAAGTTAGATACATACTAAATCATATACACCTTGATGCCTTCTAAAGCATCGCGTTATTCATCAACTGAGGAATTGTTCATGAGTCAAATCGTTGACATTCGTGCACGTGAAATTTTGGACTCTCGTGGTAACCCAACCATCGAAGCAGACGTAATCTTGGCATCTGGCGTAGTTGGCCGTGCATGTGCACCATCTGGTGCTTCAACTGGTTCTCGTGAAGCTTTAGAACTTCGTGACGGCGATAAAGCGCGTTACTTGGGTAAAGGCGTTAAAACTGCAGTTAACAACGTTAACACAGTAATTCGTGACGCATTGTTGGGTAAATCAGTCTTTGAACAAAAAGATATTGATAACACCATGATCGCGCTTGACGGTACAGAAAACAAAGAAAAACTAGGTGCGAACGCAACTCTAGCGGTATCTTTGGCTGCTGCACGTGCTGCTGCTGACGAAAAGAAAATTCCTCTTTTCCAATACATCGCAGACCTTCGTAACAACAGCATTTTAACTATGCCTGTTCCAATGATGAACATCCTTAACGGTGGTTCACACGCAGACAACAACGTTGACATTCAAGAGTTTATGATTGAGCCAGTTGGCTTTACTTCATTCTCTGAAGCGTTACGTGCGGGTGCTGAAATCTTCCATTCTTTAAAATCAGTTTTAAAGAAACAAGGTTTGAATACTGCGGTGGGTGATGAAGGTGGTTTTGCACCAAACTTACGTTCAAATGAAGAAGCGATTACTGTAATCCTTTCTGCGATTGAGCAAACGGGTTATAAAGCGGGTTCTGATATTATGCTTGCACTTGACTGCGCATCTTCAGAATTCTACAAAGATGGTCAGTACATTCTTGCTGGCGAAGGCAACAAAGCATTCACAAGCAACCAGTTCTCTGACTACCTTGCGGGTCTTGTAAACCAATACCCAATCATCTCGATTGAAGATGGCCTGGATGAGTCTGACTGGGAAGGCTGGTCTTACCTGACTTCTATCCTTGGCGACAAGATCCAGTTGGTGGGTGATGACCTGTTCGTAACCAATCCAAAAATCCTTCAACGCGGTATCAATGAGAAAGTTGCTAACTCTATCTTGATCAAATACAACCAGATCGGTACCTTGACTGAAACTCTAGATGCTATCTATCTTGCGAAAGCAAATGGTTACTCTACAGTAATTTCTCACCGTTCAGGCGAAACTGAAGATTCGACTATTGCTGATCTTGCAGTAGGTACAGCAGCGGGTCAAATCAAGACAGGTTCACTTTGCCGTTCTGACCGTGTAGCAAAATATAACCAATTACTTCGTATCGAAGAATTGACTAAAGCTGCATATCGCGGTAAAGCTGAGTTCAAAGGTTTGAACTAAGCACATATCATGCTATCTCTATTCAATGTATTTGACTCCAAAGTGAGTAAAGCATTATTGGGCCTTGCGATCATTTTGATCGCAGGGTTTCAGTACTTATTCTGGTTTGGTGAAGGTGGTTACCATGACCATCAAAAACTGGCTGAAAAAATTCAACAACAAACAGAATTAAATACGGAACTTAAAGAACGTAACCGAGTTCTCGCTGCTGAAGTTTATGACTTGAAAAATGGTATTGAAGCCATTGAAGAGCATGCGCGTTTAGACTTGGGCTTGATCAAGCCGCATGAAACTTTTGTACAAATGAGTACTATTAGTACAAACTATAAGCCTATTTATATTGATCCAAATGCCAAAGCAGATTTAAGAACCAATGAAAATGAAACTGGAGCACCCGTAGAAAGTGCACCATAAAATTTGGGCAGTTATTCCTGCTGCTGGTTCCGGAAGTCGTTTTTCTAAAACTGAACTTAAACAATATCAACAGATTCAAGATCTAACCGTACTTGAGCATACCGTTGCACGTCTGAATCAGTTGCCTTTGGCAGGTTATGTTCTGGCTATTGGTACACAGGATGATGTTGCAAAAACCTTGACATTCTCCCATCCTGAAAAGGCTCATTTTTGTCCGGGTGGCGCAGAACGGGTGAATTCGGTTCTGAATGCCTTAAGCTATCTTGAAGCATTTGCAGCTGAAGAGGATTGGGTATTGGTACATGATGCCGCACGTCCTTGTGTGACCCAAGACTGCTTGCAGCTGTTGGTGAATACGGCTATTCAGGAAAATTGCAGTGCGATTTTGGCGATTCCCGTTCGTGACACCTTAAAATATGTTGCACATGCAAATACAATTGCCAAGACAGTTAGTCGAGACCATTTATGGCAAGCTCAGACACCCCAAATCTCAAGATTAGGTATCTTAAAACATGCCATTGAAAAAGCATTGCAGGATGGTATGACCATTACCGATGAAGCCAGTGCTCTGGAGTACGTGGGTGAACCAGTAAAAGTGGTACAGGGTCGATCAGATAATATTAAAATTACCTATGCCGATGATCTGGAGTTGGCACGTTTAATCTTAGCCTCCCAGCAAGCAGTTTAAAGTCTACAAGATAAAAATGCAGAAATATGGGACTTAATGATGTTATTTAAACACTTTAAACTTATAATTTGCGCTGTCTCTAGCTTGTTCAAATATTTCAAATGATACCATCCCCCCAGTATCGTTTTTTACGTCACTCTTTACGTGATGGTAGAAGCATTAAACATGACTCATCCAGATGGGCCAAATTACACTTGGATCCATGGCTGCTTTCTTTTCTGGTATTGAATTCAATATTGGGATTGATGGTGGTTTATAGCGCAACTCTGCAAGATAGCAGTATGGTGATTCGTCAGGCCACCAGTTTTGGTGTCGGTTTCATCCTCATGTTTTTATGTGCCCAGGTTCCGCCAAAAGTTTATCAGGCGGTCAGTCCATATTTTTATATGCTGGGCATGGTGCTACTGGTGCTGGTTCTGGTGATTGGTGATACGCGTTTGGGGGCAAAGCGCTGGCTGACGGTTCCGGGCATTGGTAGTATGCAGCCCAGTGAAATCATGAAATTTGCCATGCCGCTGATGATGGCATGGTATTTTTCACGTCGTGTATTTCCACCTACCTTTTTGCAGATCGTGACTGGGCTCATCCTGATGATGATTCCGTTTGTACTGGTGGCACTACAACCAGATTTGAACATTGGTCTGATTATTCCCGGTGTTTTTGTCTTGTTTCTGTGTGGCATGTCTTGGCGTTTGATTCTGGGAGCTCTGACGGCTTTGGCTGTTGCAGCACCGGTTTTATGGATGTTTGTACTGCAAACCTATCAAAAGAAACGTATCTTGACCTTATTTGATCCTGAGTCCGATGCATTGGGTGCTGGCTGGAACATCATCCAGTCCAAAATTGCTATTGGTTCTGGGGGGTTAACCGGGAAAGGATATTTGACCGGTACTCAGTCGCATTTGGGTTACTTGCCTGAAAATCATACCGACTTCATTATGTCTGCCTATGCTGAAGAATATGGCTTTGTCGGGGTATTTTTATTATTTAGTCTGTTTGCTGCAATTATTATCCGTTGCTTGATGATTGGCTTGAATAGTTTTCATAATTTTGGACGCTTATATGCGGGTGCTATCGGGCTGACGTTCTTTTTCTTTGTATTTTTAAACTCAGGAATGGCCAGCGGAATTTTACCTGTAACTGGGGACCCTCTGCCACTGATGAGTTATGGTGGCTCGGCAGTAATTTCATTACTGGCGAGTATGGGGATTGTGATGTCGATCCATACCCATCGTTGATGTTGATATTAATATTAAAAAGCTAGATTTGATCTGGCTTTTTTATTTTTGGGGGAAAATAAATGGATTTATTTGAACAATCAATGACGATGGTTAATGAATTAAATCAAGAATTATCGCAGTCTGAATTTGTAGATGGCGGGCTACGTCTAGATTTAGTATATCAGTGTTGTGACATATCGATTGAACATGGATTAGCGGTTAAAACATTATTAGAAACTGAACTGTTTATATCGGCTCTTGCGTTGTTTCGTACACAATTTGAATCTTTAGTGCGTGCTTATTGGATATTATTTGTAGCAACGGATGAGCAAGTGTGTGAGTTGGGCGTGCTGGATTCAATAGAGCAGCTTACTTTAAAGGAACATAAAAGTATTAGCCGTTTTACTGCAACGCCGATGATTGAAGCTTTGAAGGAAATTCAGGAAATCAAGCATATTGTCGCTCAACTCGAAGAGTTCAAGTTATTCTCTTTGGATTATCTTAATTCAATTGTACATAGTGGGAAGCAAACATTTTTGCGTCACACCTTTGGTTTGGGTGATGAACACAAAAAATTGATTATTAAGCAATCTAACAATTTAACAATGATGAGTGCACAGATTTATTTAAAACATACTTTGCCTGATCGTCAAAAGCTTATTCAGATTTTTCTTCAAAAGTATCGTGAATGTTTTATGTTGCCTGAAGATATATCGAAAGAAGAGCGGGAAAAGATTTTAGCGCGTTATAAGTAGATGTAAAAAAGCCCACAAATGTGGGCTTTTTAGAACGTTTAAAGAATTAGGTGAGGAACCAGGTGTAATAACCCCAGATCATCAATGGCCATGCGATATATGGACTAAATAGCCATTTCCACAGCCAAAACTTAGGCAGAAATCCTACGCCGTAAATAAATCCACCTGAAATGCCAATCATGATCATCATCAAGGCTCTATGATTATAGTGACCATTGGCATCGAGCATGAGGGCTGGGTGAATTAGCAACACCGTAGCAAGAGGCAATGCCATCAAAAATGAAATGGCCATTACAAATTTATTTGGCTTGCTTCCTTCTGCTGTCATTGCGATCTCTGTCATTGTTTATTCCTCATCCAAATCTTGATGATGTTCGATATAAAGGGCACTTAATACGCCTGCAAAGCACGCCATTAAAATCCCGAGAATCCATGCGAAATACCACATAATTTTATCTCCTAAAACACAGCCTTAGTACAGGCTGTGTGAATTCTCTTGAATATGTTTTTTGGTAATTACGCCCCACATCTTATAGTAACACCAAGTGGTGTAACTCAAAATAATTGGAACAAAAATACAGGCAGCAACAGTCATTACAGTCAGTGAGTTTTTACTTGATACGGCATCCCACATGGTCAAGCTGGCAACAGGGTTGATGCTTGAAGGCATAAGGAATGGGAACAATGCAAAACCAGCTGTTAAAATTGCCCCAATTACCATCAGCGATGTACCCAGGAAGCTTAAACCTGCTTTGGCTTTCGCAGCAGCGGCAATTACAATCAGGCTTCCCAAGATTGCCATGATCGGTGCAATCATAGTGATTGGGTAAGTCGAGTAGTTATTCATCCAGCCATGGTTGCCATTGGTAATGACTTCTTTGGCAAGAGGGTTTGCAACTCCATTGGTATCAAATGGTTGCGCTAAAGTATAACCTTCAATGTTACCGAAGTATAACCATGCTCCAGCGCCCAGGAAGCAAACCAAGAATACCACACCCATCAATTGAGTTGCTTTGGCAGAACGTGCATGTAAGTCGCCATCGGTACGAAGCATCAACCACGCACCACCATGTGCACTCAGCATGGATAAGCTGACAATACCACAAACCAGGGCAAATGGGTTGAGCAGGGCAAAGAAGCTACCAGTATAAGTTGAACGTACGGTTTCATCTAAAGTAAACGGTACACCCAGGAACATATTACCGAAGGCAACACCGAAGACTAAAGCAGGAACTGCACCACCAACAGCCAAACCCCAGTCCCAAGAGTTACGCCATTTTTTGTTCTCAAGTTTAGAGCGGTAGTCAAAACCTACAGGTCTTAAGAACAGGGCAAACAGTACCAGTAATAGTGCCCAGTACATACCGGAGAATGCGGTTGCATAAACCATTGGCCATGCAGCAAACAGTGCGCCACCAGCTGTAATGAACCAGACTTGGTTACCATCCCAGTGCGGGGCAATGGTATTAATTGCCGCACGACGCTCTTCATCGTTTTTGCCCACGAATGGCATGATTGCCATAGAGCCCATATCGAAGCCATCGGTGAGGGCAAAGCCAATCAGTAGTACACCTACCAAAACCCACCAGATAATTTTGAGTAATTCATATTCGATCATGATTGAGCCTCCGCAGCAGCGTGGTTTTGATCAGCGCCTTTTTCAAAGTGGTATTTACCAGTATGTAAAGAACTTGGACCTAAGCGAGCGAATTTGATCATCAAGTACATTTCGATAATTAGAAGTACTGTATAGAACGCTGCAAGTGCCAGGATTGAACCCCAAATATCACCAGTGCTTAAGCTTGAAGCAGAGAGATGTGTAGGTAGAACCTCACCAATTGTCCATGGTTGACGACCACCTTCAGCCACATACCAGCCAGTTTGTGTAGCAATCCATGGTAATGGTAAGCCGTAAAGCGCAAATTTAAGTAACCAAGGTTTGCTTTCTGCATTGCGTTTAGCGACTGCAAAAGTTGCAAGGATAAACAGAAGCAGCATCAAGAAACCAGAAGCCACCATGGCACGGAACGAGAAGAACAGGGCAGTTACGTTAGGAACAGTATCCTTGGTCGCTGCTTTGATTTGCTCTTCAGAAGCATCTACTACATTTGGTGTATATTTTTTAAGAAGTAAGCCATAGCCCAAGTCTTTCTGATTTTCTTTGAACGAAGCCATCAGCGCTGGTGAGCGGTCGCCTGCACGAAGTTTTTCAAGTTCGGCATATGCAGTCATACCATTACGGATACGAAGCTCATGTTGAACCATCAGGTCTTTCAGGCCAGTCACTTCTTTATCAAGAGAACGTGTGGCAATGATACCCATCACATATGGAATTTTGATGGCGTAGTCAGTGCGTTGTTCTTCCCGATTTGGAATACCAAACAATGTAAATGGAGCAGGTGCTGGGTGAGTTTCCCATTCTGCTTCAATTGCAGCCAATTTGGTTTTTTGTACATCACCCAGTTCATAACCTGATTCATCACCCAGTAAAATAACTGAGAATGTAGAGGCTAAACCAAAGATTGCCGCAATAGCGAAAGAACGGCGTGCAAAAGGTAAATCACGTTTTTTCAGCATATAGAAACTGGAAATCGCTAAAACGAAAACGGCACCAGTGACATAACCTGAAGATACTGTATGGACAAATTTAACCTGAGCCACCGGGTTGAAAATCAGTGCGCCGAAGTCAACCAGCTCCATACGCATGGTTTCAAAGTTGAACTCTGCGCCCACAGGGTTTTGCATCCAGCCATTGGCGACTAAAATCCAAAGTGCCGACATGTTGGAACCCAGTGCAACCAGCCAGGTCACGCCTAAATGCTGAACTTTGGAAAGCCGGTCCCAGCCGAAGAAGAATAGACCAATAAAAGTCGATTCCAAGAAAAATGCCATTAATCCTTCAATAGCGAGTGGCGCACCAAAAATGTCACCGACATAATGCGAATAGTACGCCCAGTTTGTACCAAACTGGAACTCCATGGTTAAACCTGTGGTAACACCTAAGGCAAAGTTAATACCAAAAAGTTTTCCCCAGAACTTAGTCATGTCCTTATAAATTTCTTTACCGGAAATCACATAGGTGGTTTCCATAATGGCAAGAATAAAAGCCAGACCAAGTGTAAGAGGTACAAATATAAAGTGATACAACGCGGTCATTGCAAATTGGAACCGCGAAAGATCGACCACGCTTTCAGAAATCATCAACGTGTCTCCTTGATTTGGGAAGGGCTGCCAGCAATATGCTCGGCAACTTGAGTGTCAAAATTTTGAGGAATAGTAGGGGCGTCGAACCAGATGTGTTTAATCATCAGTAGGAGAGCAACCTTGATTATTAATATGATTGCGATCTCTCGAACTAAACGTTGATTGTAATCTTTCGGTATTAAGCTCATACAAATAAGCCTATTTTTTTAAACTTGGTCTATATTATTAAACAAAAAATAACTAAAAATAAATAGATGAAACAATTAAAATAAAAATATATTATATTTGTTTTTTAAAACAATAATTTATGTTAAGGTTGTGATAAAAAAATATACTGATTTTTTGCGATTATTAAGTTGACTAAAACACTGCGTATTTAATTTTTAATTCTGACTAAAATACTTATATATACTTTTAACTCCAACTAAAACACTTGTATCTTTTTAGGGAGTATAAATAATTAATTGATAATTATTCTTGTTTAAAATTCCATTTAATATGTTTTATATAAATCCAATTAAACACCTTGATTTAAAATGCAAGAGGGATGAGAGAAGAAGTTAAAATTCTTGCCTCAAAAAAAAGACCACACGAATGTGGTCTTTTTTAATAGCTTTCTAAGTAAATGAAGAGGGCTTAGAAGTTATATTCCATACCTAGCCCGAATACTGTCATAGTATCGTCTTCACCAGCTTTAGTTTTCCAGTCACGTTCTTGAGAAGCAACGATACCGTACATACGTGCTTGCTTGTTAAAGTAGTAATCTACACCAAGACCGTATTGATTGATGTCATGGTCATATGATAAGCCAGCGTTATCGTATTGAGTGTTGGCATTCGCATATTCAGCTTTTACAACCCAAGGAGTTGAACCGATTTTATATGCAGCAGCAATTGTGTATGCATCTTCTTGCAGGTTTTTAGCAGTTGATAGATCGTCAGTTGGTTGAGCAGTTTGCCATAAACCACCTAAACTCAAACCATTGATACCCACTTTAGAGAAGTCATAAGCAGCAGTGAAACGCAATGCATCAGAAATATATTTCTTGTTATCAAAACCTACGTATTTACCTTCAACAGCAGAGTTAGCTGCTAAACCTAAAGAGAGGCCAAGGTCTTTGTTATCATAAAGGACAGAAGCTGAGATACCATCACCAAAACCATTACGTTTGCTATTGTCACCAGAAGTGCCAGCTGTAGGAGCGGTTGAATTTTCACCTTGTAGCGCCATAATGTTTAACTGAACGCCGCCAAGCAATTTTTTGTCAGTTTCGATACCGATCGCATTTTTAGTACGTTCTTCACCGTGCATCATGTTGGTAATGTCAAGACGAGTGTGATCGTTGAAGATATCTTGCGCACTGCCAGCAGCTGTTTTGAAGTAAGAATCATATTGACCGGCTTTCAAAGTACCAATACCAGCCCATTTAAGACCTACGAAACGGTTACGAGCACTCCATTCAGAGTCTGAACCAGAACCATCAGTGGCAAAACCCCATTCTGCTTGGTAAACAGCTGAAAGATTGTCGGTAAGTTTCTCTTCACCTTTTACACCAATACGTGAAGCATGCGAGCTTACTTCAGAAACATTGTTACCTAGGAAATCGTAGTTATCAACTTGGTCGATAGATACGTTCAGCTTACCATACAAAGTTGGTGCCGCTTGTGCTGCGCTTACACCCATTGCCGCAACAGCAGCTGCTAGAAGCAATTTTTTCATCAAGATTTCTCCAAAACACTTTTTAAAATGGCATTCGCCTTGCTTTCTTTTTAGTTTGCTTGTGTACAAAAAATTACAAAAGCTCACCAACTTGCTAAGCAGTATCTGCAAACTTTGTGACAGTGAAGTGAAAGCTATATGACAGTTTGATGACGAAGATGATTAAAAAATAATATATTTTATTGTTTTTCAATAATTTAAATTTTTATTAAAATCTGTGAGATGAGTTGATTCAATCTCAAATATAAAAAAATGGAGCTTAAGCTCCATTTTTTACAAATTAAAATTCTAGTGAATTTTAAAGTTCAGCTTTAATCTTTTCAGCCAGTGCTTTAATTTTTTCCTGGTCACCCATATGTAATGCATGTTTTCCAAGCTCATGCACTGAACTTGGAATAAGGTGAAAATGTACATGTGGAACAGTTTGACCAGCAGATGCACCTGAAAGTTGCATCAGTACAATACCTTGAACATCAAGTGCTATTTTCATTGCCTGGGCAATTCTTTGCACAATCTGAATGGTATAGGCAGCGGCATCAGGTGGCAGATCGAGCAAGGTAATTGCAGGTGTTTTCGGGATGACCAACGTATGACCTTCTGCCTGGGGCATAATGTCCATAAAAGCCAGAACCTGTTCGTCCTCATACACTTTTATTGCAGGAAGTTCATTACGGATAATTCGTGCAAAAATATTTTGATCATCGTAAAGCATGTCTAGTCCTTGAAAGTGATTGGGTACTGTAATTATTTACAGTTCAATTCTTTCTGACGATCTTTGATGGCGTCAAGTCGTTGTTGCTCTTTTTCTGAAAATTTGGGCTTGGTTGTATAACAATTGTCATTGCCGAACTTGGCCTTGGCTTCCGGGTCTTTAAAGCAAAAACCTTTAGAGGCATAAATGACATCATGGTCATTTTTTAATTGTTGGCACTCTTGCTCTGCTGTCGCTGCAAAAACAGTTGCCCCAAAGAAAGTTGTAAAACTAGCCAAAACTGCAACACTAAGCTTGGTCATGAGGGTTTCCTCTGTGAGAATATTGTGTAGAGCACTTCTACACAATATTAGGTTTATTTATTATTATTCAATGGCGAGTAATTACTCAAGTGTAATTTTATTCCAAGATTCGTACATTTTCACAGCACTAGAAAAGTCACTGTCTTTTTCTGTTAAATTACTGGCTGCCTGAATCAGACTTTGAGTCAAGGCAATCACCGGTGCTGACAGTTTGGCATCACGAACCAGATCAAGTGCAATTCCGGTATCTTTTGCCAATAATGGCAGAGCAAAAGTCAGCGGGAAGGCACGATTTAAAATACGTTGTGGTAACACCATTTCCGTTACGCCACTTTTACCGCTTGACGCATTAATGCAGTCTAAAGCTTCATGCAGATTTACCCCATGCGCTTTTAAGGTGGTGAAACCTTCAGCCACTGAGCAGAGATTGACGGCTAATAGCATATTGTTCACTGCTTTGACTGCGAAACCTGCACCTGATTCACCGACATGTTTAATCAGTTTCCCGAAAGCCTGAATAGCGGGTAGGGATTTTTCAAAAGCAGCAGCTTCACCACCAATCATTACGGTTAATGTGCCATTTTCCGCACCAATAGTTTGCCCGCTCACCGGTGCATCCAGAAAATCCACATTCGATATTTTTAATTGTTGGCTGAGCTTTTTTGCCGATTCGGGAACACCACTGGTGCAATCGACCCATACCGCACCCGATTTAATCTGAACCGTTGCAATAAGATCTTCAACTTCCTTGCTCGTTGGCAGGCAAGAAAAAATGATATCGGCCTGAACCGCTTGCTCAAGTTCTACAGCTTGGGTGCCATATTCAGTTGCATGCTGTTTGGCTTTTCCGAAATTACGGTTCCATACATAGACCGTATCAAAATGTTGAGGTAAATGTGCTGCCATACGGTAACCCATTGCGCCTAAGCCGATAAATGCAACTGACTGAATCATGATGTTTCCTTTATATTTTGCTCGATCTCTGTTTTAGCCAGGTGGTCATGAAAGGCCAGAACTCGTTGGCACTGGACTGGCTAGACATGAGTCCCAAATGACCACCCGGGATAAGAGTAAACGTGACATCCTGACTATTTGTCAATTCAATTAAAGGTTTAACGGCCTCTTTGGAAACAATCCGATCGCTACGACCCGCGCCTACCAGTAAAGAGCAGGCTATATGTTTTAATTCGATATGCTTATCCTGTAATCTGATAACACCGTTTTTGAGCGGATTTTGTAGCCAGACATTAAAAATCATGTCCTGATTGATACCGCCTGGATAGTCAATCATCTGGTTCAGGAAATTACCCATGGTGGCGTGTTCATATAAGGCTTGCAGGTTATCGAGGTTTGCTAGAAGCTGTTTCTGGCTTTGTATCCATCCCACAGGATCAATCATTTTAAAACCGAGTGAATTTAGTATGCCTGGGCTATGAATCAGATGCTTGGGTACAGTTCCTGAGTAAATCTTGTTTTGTAGGACCTTGTTTTTGGCAATCAGTTGATTGGCCTTTTGAAAAAGTTTGCCGGTACGGCCTGATGCATGACTGTCCACCGGACTGCCTAATACAATTAAATTTTTAACATGGTTTGGTTTTTGCAATGCGCAATACAACATGACAAATACACCGGCCATACTCCAGCCATGCAGTGAAATTTCATCACTATGCGAGTGAGTTCGGATCTGGTCTATACAATGCGGAATGGCATCATCAATAAATGACATGAAATTGAGGAAACGATCTCGATAGCTATATCGACCCCATTCGATTAAATAGACATCAAAGCCACTATGTTGAAAGTGTTTTACCAATGAACGGTAGGGATACAGGTCGTAAATGGCCATGTTGATTGCAAGGGGAGCAACAAAAACCAGGGGTTCTTTATATTGCTTATCTGCTGAGGCGTAATAGCGCACTCGGGTCTGTTTGTACTCTGCAATGACTTCATAGGGAGTGGCTTGCGATAAAACCAGTGATTTTGAGTTAAATAAAGTCTTTGACAGGTTTTTGAGTTTGCTTTTATGTTTGGCAATTTTATTTTTAACTTGAATCATTGCTGGGGATGCTGACATATGGGGGATTGATCGAAGTGTAGGCGATATTTATGCATTATACCTTGACCTTAAATGCCATAGACGCTCAAAATGTTGGCAATTATTAGCAATACAGTCCAGGACTGGGTAATACAAATGAGCCAACAAGACGACATTGAATACCAATTAGATACCTTAGCCATTCGTACAGGTCATACACGCAGTTTTGAAGGCGAGCATGGTGAGCCAATTTTTCTCACTTCATCATTCGTCTATGAAAATGCAGCAGAAGCCGCAGCTAAGTTTTCTGGTCAGGAACCTGGTAACATTTATTCGCGCTTTACCAACCCGACAGTTGCGATGTTTGAAAAGCGCCTTGCCGCATTAGATGGTGCGGAACGTGCTGTTGCAACCAGTACTGGCATGGCAGCCATCATGGCTGTGGCTATGTCTTATTTGAAACTGGGCGATCACGTCATCTGTTCACGTGCGGTGTTTGGTTCAACGGTTTCTCTTTTTGAAAAATACGTGGCTAAATTTGGTATAGCAGTCGATTTTGTTGATTTAACCGATCTTGATGCGTGGAAAAATGCAATCAAGCCTGAAACCAAATTACTGTTTGTTGAATCTCCGTCCAATCCACTGGCTGAAATTGCCGATATTCAGGCCTTGGCGGATCTGGCTCATGCCAATGGTGCATTACTGGCGATTGATAACAGCTTCTGTACGCCGGCATTGCAACAGCCAATTAAATTAGGGGCTGACCTGGTTGTCTATTCAGCAACCAAATATCTGGATGGTCAAGGTCGCGCATTAGGTGGTGCTGTGGTAGGTAATCACAAATTGCTTGAAGAAGTATTTGGTTATGTTCGCACCACTGGCCCGTCAATGAGCCCATTTAATGCCTGGGTTTTTTTGAAAGGTCTGGAAACTCTGCGTTTACGTATGCGTGAACATTCAGCAAATGCACAAAAACTGGCTGAATTCTTAAATCAGCACGACAAAGTAGAAAAAGTATATTACGCTGGTTTGCCTTCACATATCGGTCATGAGCTTGCAGCTAAACAGCAAAGCGGTTTTGGTGGTATTGTGTCCTTTGAAGTCAAAGGTGGGCGTGAAGGGGCTTGGAAAGTTATCGACAATACCCAGTTTATTTCCATTACCGGTAACCTGGGCGATGTGAAATCAACTATTACTCATCCAGCAACCACTACTCACGGTAAGCTTTCACCAGAAGCCAAAGAAGCTGCAGGGATTCGTGAAGGATTAATCCGTGTATCTGTTGGTTTGGAAGATATTGATGATATTATTCGCGACATTAGTCGTGGTTTAGATTTAATTTAATTTTTTATCTTATTTTTAAGTTTTGTGTTCGGAGTATTTTATGAACATTAACATGTTGATGCAGCAAGCACAGCGTATGCAAAAAGATATGGAAGCCAATGTTAAAAAGGCCAAAGAACAGCTTGCGCAAACTGAAGTTCATGCTGAAGCAGGCGGCGGTCTGGTTAAAGTCACCATGACTTGCCGTAACGTGGTAAAACGTATCGAAATCAGCCCTGAATTGCTGCAAGATGATGCTGACATGATTGAAGATTTAATCGCGGCTGCAATGAATGATGCTGCACGTCAGGCTGAAGCGATTTCTGAGGAAAAAATGAAAGCGGCAAATTCTGGTATGGGCTTGCCACCAGGTCTTTCAGGTTTATTCTAAGGAATACGTCCAGTGTTTAGTGATCGATTTGATCAACTGGTTCAAGCCTTACGGATTTTGCCAAGTGTTGGGCCGAAATCGGCTCAGCGCATGGCATTACACCTGATCATGAAAAACAGGGAAGGTGCAGTCGGGCTGGCACATGCTTTAAATGAAGCAGCTACCTATATTCAGGAATGTAGCGTTTGTCATTCGCTCACTGAAAATGAAGTCTGCGATATCTGTCTTTCGCATGAACGTGATGATCAGCTGCTCTGTGTGGTGGAATCACCAGCAGATGTGATGGCGATTGAACAAAGTGGCAGTTTTCGGGGTAAATACCATGTGCTGGGTGGACATTTGTCTCCACTGGACGGAATTGGGCCGGAAGAAATCGGGATTCCCTATCTGATTCAGCGCCTGAGTCAGGGCACGGTTTCAGAAGTTATATTGGCAACCAATGCTACTGTAGAAGGTCAGGCGACAGCACATTATCTGGTTGAAGCAACCAAGCATTTACCGATTCAAATGACTCGGATTGCTCAAGGTGTTCCTCAAGGGGGAGAACTTGAATATGTGGATAGTCATACTTTAAGTCAGGCGGTGCATAATCGTATGCGTATGAAATAAGTACCCAGGTGCTTATTTCATTATTTTTGACAAGAATAAGAACTGGGTGGCATTTACGAGAAAAATAGTCTTAAACTTATACAAAAAAAATATAAAAAAATGTTGATTTTTTATTTAAATATTAAAATATGGTGAATATATACGCTAGATGTAGATTTTGTTATATCTAAATGTTATATATCGGTTAATATACTTTTCAAGAGAATCTGCTTTTAGACTCGGTAATATGTTTCAGTTCATTCATCAACAAAAAGATTTAGAAGATATTCTGCACTTGATGGGGCAGACATCCATTTATGGATTGGATACCGAATTCATCAAGGTGGATACTCTTTGGCCTAAACTCGGTGTATTTCAAATTAATGTTGCGGATCGGGTTTTTTTACTTGATGGCACAAGTTTAGACCTGTCGGCATTCTGGAAAAAATTGTTTCAGGCCCAGCAGAATATTTTCCATGCCTGCAGTGAAGATATTGATTTAATTTATCATTACTCACAGCAAAAAAGCCTAAGCAATGTTTTTGATACCCAGATTGGCATGTCTTTTTTAGGTCATGGGCTACAGGTAAGCTATCAAAATGCGTTAAAGCACATGCTGGATGTGGACATTGATAAAGACCAGACCCGATCTGACTGGTTGGCGCGTCCGTTAAGCTCTGAGCAACTCACCTATGCGGCGAATGACGTACTATATCTGATGAATCTATCGAATAAGATCCAGCAGGAATTAGGCGATAAGCACTTACTGGATTTTGCCCTGGAAGATTGCCGTCATCTGACCCATGAAATTGGTCAGGAAACACCTCTAGAGTTGCTTTATCACGATATTGGAAACTACCGGCATTCACGCCGTCAATTGATGCAGTTGCAACAACTGGCTGTGTGGCGCGAACAGATGGTCAAAGCCTTGAATTATCCTCGCAGCTTTATTCTGAAAAATTCCACCCTGATTGATCTGGTGGAAAAAAATCCGCGTAATCATTTCCAGTTGTCTAGTATTAAAGATATTCGTCAAAATATTGTGCGTGAGTATGGTAAAACCATTCTGGACCTACTTAAGTTTTTGCCTGAACAGGCAGAATGGCCACTGCGTATGGCACGTCCAATTCGTCACTCATCCAAAGAAATTGGTGAAAGAGTGGAGAATGTCATTCAGGCCGTGGTGCAGGAAACTACGGTACCTAAAGAAGTATTGATGCGTAAAAAATGGCTCAATGCACTATATCAGCATGTGGTATTTCATAATGATGAACAGGATTTGCCCGCTTATCTGCTTGGTTGGCGCTATGATGTTCTGACCAAGCCACTGATTGATGTGTTACATGCAGATGAAAGTTATCTGTCTACGCAAATGAAAGTGATGGATTAATTTTTAACCATTTTGTTCAAAGAATTAACATTTACACACAATCACGACTGATGCGTTAATAATCACTAATGTATCGGTCTTTTTTTTAATGTATGCTTTGTGCTGAGTTTTATGAGTCCTGTTTCAACTATGCACTGTTCAATTTTTAAATCTAGCAAAAAAGACGAAATGTATCTTTACATCGCCCGTTCAGAAACTTCTGAGAATGAAGCTGAGGCAGTAAAT
Source organism: Acinetobacter sp. YH12201 (assembly GCF_013418145.1). NCBI lineage: Bacteria > Pseudomonadati > Pseudomonadota > Gammaproteobacteria > Moraxellales > Moraxellaceae > Acinetobacter > Acinetobacter sp. YH12201. The sequence continues at coordinate 26,169 of NZ_VPCP01000025.1, forward strand.
CCGCTGGAAATCTTGCCAGAAGCGATGCGTGTTGCATTTGGTCGTGCAACTTTTGTTATGGATTTGGAGTTAACCGAAAGCCGTAAACTGGCGCGTGTCAATGTATTACATGTGATTGACTCTATTGAAACCAAAGGTTTCTTTATTCAAGTCCCTCCAGAAGGATTAATCAATCCGAATGCGGTTGCACCCGAAGGGCTGCGTGGCGCTTAAAGGCTAATCAGGAGTTGTAACGATGAATAGTTTTTTTTCACTACTAGATTCAATTCCTGAAGATAGCATTGCCGTCACGGTATATCTGCTAGGAAGCGTGATTATTCTTTGGGCCTGGTATGTTATTGCAAAACGTTTGCCTAAGCCGCTAGGTGGAATGACATGGCTCATCGGCTTTGCCATTTTACTAACGCCGACAGTTTCTGAAGGAAATAATGCTGCTATCGCTCCGGCTTTTTTTGGACTGCTATTTGGTCTTTTAACCAAAGAAAAAGCTTTGGTCTGGACCAATGCTTCTCTCATTCTCTTTGTGATCGGGCTTGGCCTGATCATTGGCGCTTTATGGTCAAAATATATGGCCAACAAAGCAAAGTTTGTCGCAAACAACAATAGTTCACTACTTTAAATAAAACAATAAGGTTAAATCATGTCTGTGGATACTCAACAATTTCTTGGTACAGATCAGTACATTGCGACTGATAGTTTAAAACTTGCTGTCAAAGCGGCACGTAGCTTGCAAAAGCCGCTTTTGGTTAAAGGTGAGCCGGGCACAGGTAAAACCCTGCTTGCTGAACAAGTCGCAGAAAGCTTGGGACTGAAGCTACTCACCTGGCACATCAAGTCGACTACAAAAGCACAGCAAGGTCTGTATGAATACGATGCTGTATCCCGTTTGCGTGATAGCCAGTTAGGTGATGACCGTGTTTATGACATTAAAAACTACATCAAGCCTGGAAAATTGTGGGAAGCGTTCACCAGTGAACAACGCTGTGTCTTGTTGATTGATGAAATTGATAAAGCAGACATTGAGTTTCCGAATGACTTATTGCATGAACTCGACAAAATGTCATTTTTTGTTTATGAAACCGGGGAAACCATCACGGCGACACAGCGTCCAATCGTGATTATCACTTCAAATAATGAGAAAGAACTGCCAGATGCATTCTTGCGCCGCTGTTTCTTCCATTATATTGAATTCCCTGATGAAGCGACCATGCGTGAAATTATTGACGTGCATTTTCCGCAAGTGTCTGCAGCTTTGGTGAATGAAGCTTTACAAGTATTCTTCAAGCTTCGCCAGATTCCGGGCTTAAAAAAACCACCATCCACTTCAGAACTGATTGACTGGTTAAGCCTGCTGATGGCTGATGATATGCCTGAAGATATTTTACGCAAGCATGATAAATCCAAAGCGATTCCACCCTTGTATGGTGCCCTGATTAAAAACGAGCAAGATGTCCAGTTGCTTGAACGTTTAGCCTTTATGTCGCGTCGCTAAGGGAGAAACACGCATGTTTGTGCGATTGTTTTATACCTTACGCAAATACGGTGTGCCAGTATCAACCCGTGAACTGATTGATCTGAATGAAGCTGTAGCTTCAGGCTTGGTATTTGCCAATCAGGAAGAGTTCTATGAACTCGCAAAAACGGTTATGGTTAAAGATGAGCGTTTCTTTGACAAGTTTGACCGAGCCATGAAAGATTACTTTGATGGCATCTCCACTTTTGATCTGGATGATTTGCTTAATCAGGTGCATAAGTTACCAAAAGACTGGTTTGATCTGGAACTTCTGGAAAAGCATCTCACGCCTGAGCAGCGGGAAGAACTGAAAAAAGCCGGCTCACTGGAAGAGCTGATGAAGATGCTGGAAGAGCGTCTTCGTGAGCAGCACAAGAAGCATCAAGGCGGTAACAAGATGATTGGTACCGGTGGCACTTCACCCTTTGGGGCGTATGGTGATCATCCTGAAGGTGTGCGTATTGGTGGGCCGGGACGTAAACGTTCTGCGGTTAAGGTTTGGGAACAGTGTAAATACCAAAACCTGGATGATGAACAGATTTTAGGTACACGGCAAATGCAAATGGCACTCCGCCGTTTACGCAAGTTTGCCCGTCAAGGCGCAGCTGAAGAGCTTGATATTAACAGCACGATTCGTGAAACCGCCAAGCAAGGGATTTTAGATGTACAGCTGGTTCCGGAACGTCGCAACCGTATTAAAGTGCTGATGTTGTTCGATGTTGGTGGGTCGATGGACTCGTATATCGCTGAATGTGAAAAACTGTTCAGCGCGGCCAAAACCGAATTTAAAACTTTAGAATATTTTTATTTTCATAACTGTTTGTATGACTATGTCTGGAAAGACAATATCCGCCGTTCTAATACCCGCATGAATACCTGGGATTTATTCAATACTTATGGGCGCGACTATCGGGTAATTGTGGTAGGGGATGCCAGTATGGCACCTTATGAGCTGAACTCAGTGGGTGGTTCTGTTGAATATATGAATGATGAAGCAGGTAATGTCTGGTTACAGCGTTTACGTCAACATTTTGAAAAGACGGCCTGGCTTAATCCAGAACAAGACAGTTATTGGCATTACACCCATACCATTGGTCAGATCAAACAAATCTTTGAAGATCATATGTATCCCATGACCTTAAAGGGCGTGGAAGACATGACAAAATATTTGGCTCGTTAAACGCATTGAAATTAAATGCGTTCTTTTTAAATGAAGGAATTGAAAATGGATCATCAAATTAATGGCATCCCATTACCCAATGAAGAAGGTTTCTTTGGACAATATGGTGGTCAGTTTATTCCGCCTCATTTAAAAGAAGCGATGGATGAAATTAATGTCGCGTATGAGCAAATTCGCCATACTGCAGAATTCCAGAATGAACTAGCCGATTTATTTGCCAACTATGTGGGTCGTCCAAGTCCGCTGTTTCATGCCAAGCGTTTGTCTGACCAATTGGGTGGAGCGCAAATTTACCTGAAACGTGAAGATTTAAACCATACTGGTGCACATAAGATTAACCATTGCCTAGGCGAAGCTTTACTTGCCAAATACATGGGTAAGAAAAAAGTCATTGCTGAAACCGGTGCAGGCCAGCATGGTGTAGCTCTTGCAACTGCATGTGCCTTAGTCGGTATTCCATGTGAAATTCATATGGGACAGGTAGATATTGAAAAAGAACATCCGAACGTGGTGAAGATGAAGATCTTGGGTGCCAACCTGATTTCTGTTACCCGTGGTACGGCAACATTAAAAGATGCGGTAGACAGCGCGTTTGAAGAATATCTCAAAGATCCGAAAAACTTTATTTATGCGATTGGTTCAGTGGTTGGTCCACATCCATTCCCGAAAATGGTGCGTGACTTTCAGGCAATTATTGGTGATGAAATTAAAGTTCAGACCAATGACCGTTTTGGTTCAAACCCGGATTATATCGTAGCTTGTGTTGGTGGTGGCTCGAATGCCATGGGTGCCTTTTCTGCATTTTTAAACGATGCCGATGTAAAACTTGTTGGGGTGGAACCAGCAGGCCATGGTCTGGATACTACGATGCACTCAGCTACCCTGACTTTGGGTAAACCGAGCCAGCTTCACGGAATGGCATGTTATGTCCTTGAAGATGAACAAGGTGAGCCTTTGCCGGTACACTCGATTGCTTCAGGTCTGGATTATCCGGGCGTAGGTCCACAGCACAGCTTGTTGAAAGACTTGGGTCGTGTGGAATATACCACAGCAACAGACCAGGAATGCCTGGATGCTTTTATGACACTTTCACGTGTAGAGGGAATTGTTCCTGCACTTGAAAGTTCTCATGCAGTCGCCTGGGCTTTGCGTGAAGCACCCAAAATGGCAAAAGATGTGAAAATTGTCGTGAATGTTTCGGGTCGTGGCGATAAAGACTCGGATTATGTGGCAGAAAAATTAGGCTTGAACTAATTATAAAATCTCTCTCTTACATCATATGTGCTCATTTTTTTAAAGAAGGTTTCTTTTTCCATCTTTATAAGAGATAGCTAAAGTCTCTCTTTATGAAAGGGAGCTTTAAAGGGATTAAAAAAACCTCTCATTTCGAGAGGTTTTTTAATGTGCTTGAAATCTTAACTGGCGATATATTGCTGCAATTGATCGATGAGTTTGCGCTGATCTTCCATTACGGCTTTGACCAAATCACCAATCGAGATTAACCCTACCAGTTTTGAATTTTCAACTACAGGAAGATGACGTAAATGGCGATCAGTCATTAAACTTAAACAGTCTTCAACACTGGTGGATTTAGTCACGGTCAGTACTTTAGTAGTCATGATTTCACCGACTGTCGTTTCTTTAGAGGTCCGTTCCATCAACGTCACTTTACGCATGTAATCACGTTCAGAAAGAATACCGACCACTTTCTCTTGATCAGTCACGACCAGTGCACCAATGCCTTTATCTGCCATAAGCGAAATTGCTTCAAGTACCGTTGATTCTGGATCAATCGTAAAAATGGTTTTATCAATTTTATCGTGAATAACTTGTGCAACATTAGTCATTTATTATCATCCTTTTTGTTCCTTATTTGACATTAAACTTAGCGCGAAATCAGAAAAATGCAAATACTTTTCAGGTCATTAATAAAAATTTACATTTCTCTGAATTTCACTTTTAATATTTGCCGCAAACCCTCAAGCAGATTGTAAAGATTCAGCAAAAAAGAAATGCCGCATCTGTTGTGTGGTCAATTTAAATTTTTGGCTAGATGAATTACAAAGTGCAGGGGTAACATTTAAACGAGTGAGTGTTGGTAACAGCAAGTCCTGAAAATCCGCTGAAGTAATTTTACGCGGCATATAATTTGGCCAATGATGTTCGGCATATTTTTGTGCCTGTAGGCCGTTTAGCCAAAAGGGAAAAATAAAATCTTCATGATCAGACATCATGGCCCAACCCTGCTGATGATATAAACCCCACAATACATCATAGATTTTAAAATCGTGATCTTAAAAAATAAGTCTTTAGGAATAGGCTGTAATGAATTAATTTGATTCATACCCGAATACATGTAGTGAATTCAGCAGTTATTGTAAGGAATGAAGATGAAAGTTCAGTGTAAGCTTTGAGAAACTATGTAAATAAATATGTATTTAGAAAGAGAAGGCATTAAAAAACGCCACCTTGGTGACGTTTTATTAGGCTTGCATCGTGGCCAGCTTCTGCCAATATTGTGCTTTGAGTGAGTCGCGTTCTACTCGGAAACCTTGATAATAAAGTTCTGCTAAAAATAAGGCAGCCTTACCATGTCCGGCACGAGCCACTTCTTCCAGTTTTTGAACTGCATCTGCAAAATTCATTTGAGACTGAATTGTATTGACTGCATCTGCATATGCATGTTCTAAGTCTTGATGAGAGATTTGTTGAATCATATTAAACTCCTTATTGTAATTATGATTGCTAGATAGACTAATAAGTTTGTCTTGATACCAATTTAACTAGCTATTGTTAAATTAATATTACATCGCACCTAAATTGTCAAACAATATCTATGGGCTATATTATTAAATTCAAGGTTACATGATTAAACAATATACAAAATGATTTTTGCTTAGTATGTTAATGAGAGTTTGAAAATATAAGGAGAATAATATGACAAAAACATTAGATGGTTTTACATTCGATTTGCCTCCTACTGTAGATCAAATCATTGAACTTGCACATCAGCATCGTAAAAATTTAGATGAAGCCATTTTCCATCAGGAAATTCACTTGGGTAATTATTGTTTGGCACAGCGTAAAAGAGTTTATGATTTTACTCGCCAGCTTGATATACAGCAACGTGAGGATTTTTATAGTATCTATAATGGTGAGTTGCTGCGCATAGCTGATGATGATGAACTGCATCCCGTGCATGCTGAAAGAGGAGTGGGGGCTTTTGCAATTCTAGTGGTATTAGTGATTATCGCACTGGTGCTTTACTTTGCAGTAATCCGGAATGTCATTGTCTAATCGCTGAATTGATTTGCTTGATTTCTGTGGTAAATATGGCGAAATTGAGCAAATCTGCTTGTACTTCTTTATGCTGCATCCTACACTACCTTGAATTCGAGGTAGGTTATGCATAGCGCTGTACAGAAAATTGTTCAATTAAAATCTCAAATAAAGCTGGAAGATATTTATAACGGATTTGTCGTTACAATCATTGCCATTATTCTGATTCTTGCTTTTATTGCCCTGCATCGTCCCATTACTGTTAAACAATTTGAAAATGTAGTACAACTTTCAGCTCAAGCCAATTATCCGGCGACCCAAGAAATGGCCCTGCTCTTGATACAGCAACCTCAGATTCCTTATGCACAATATTTCAAATTGATGCAAGCGCATCATCTGGAGATGACACAGGCTCATCAGTTACCTCCTTTGCAGGCGGAGCAATAATTGTTTTAGGGATTGGCTCAACCGAAGGCGTGTTTGAGTGAACTTGGGGACTTAAATCTTGTTTAAGTGTTGTCTCCAGCGCGGCTTTGTCTAATTTATCATTGACCACAATAATAGTGAGGCATTCAGGATGCAGATGTTTTTGAAGGGCATTCTGAACATCTTGCAAGGTAATTTTTTCTAATAATTTGGGATAATTGCTCAGGTAGTCAGCGGGCTGATTGTAAAATCCTAGCGAACCTAACTGTGCATTGATACTGGCATTACTACTATAATTATTTGGAAAAGCGCGTAACATCCCGGCCTTGGTTTCTTCCAGCTGTTTTGGGTTAATAGGTTGGCTGACAAAATTGATCAAGGTCTGATGAGCAACCTGTATGCTGTCGAGCAACTGGTCTTGTCGGGTGGAATAACTAAAACTAAAAGTTCCGGGAGCCTGACTAAATGAAAATGAACTATAAGCTCCATAGGTAAAACCGCGCTTAACCCGTAGTTCTTTCATTAAGATAGAATTAAAACCACTTCGCCCAAACATCTGGTTGGCCACTTCTAGGGCGAGTCGATCCGGATCAAAATGTGTAGGGCCCAGTTGTCCCATCATCACATGTGCCTGACTGGAGTTAAACTTGATATGGCGAATATCAAAACCTGAGTTATCGACTGGTTGAGCTAGAGGTCTAGCTTTTTCTCCGTGTTTTATGTTCAGCAAGTTGCTGTGCCTGTTTGGGACTGAGTTGACCGGTAATGGCAATATTCAGGTTCTGTGCTACCAAAAATTGTTCCTTAAACTGCTGTAATTGTGCCGGTGTGATTTTGCTAATACTGCGCTGAGTCCCGGTAATGGGTTCGGCATAGGCATGTTTTCCATATAAAGCACGGTAAAACAGGATATTCATCATGCGGCCAGGGCTTTCCTGGATCTGTTTCTGGCCTACTTGAGTATTGCTTAATACCAGATTGATACTGGATTTTTTAAAGGTGGAATGGTTGAGTACTTCCAGCAGCATGGCTATAGCCGGTTCAAGTTTTTTAGGCTCAGACAATACCCGTAATTTTACAATAAACATGTCCCGATACGCCTGAGCACTAAATCGTGCCCCTACATTTTCAAAAATATGGGCAATTTCATTGGCCGTATATTTTTCTGTTCCTTCATCAATTAATTTTGCTGCCATATTAGCAATACCAAATAAACCTGGTGCGATTTCTTCATCCCGGGCCGAGCCTGCATTAAAGGTCAGCTGAATATCAACCATAGGTAAATCCTGTGATTCTACAAATAGCGTACGAATTTGATATCTGTTTTTTAGCTCATGCACATAGGGGGCGTGGAATTGATTTTGTGGATGGGTGATTTTCAAGCTTTGTAACAGGGGGATTGATTTCAGCTGTGTTGAATAGTCATCGGGGAGAGTATTTAAATCAATTTCAGCACTTGCCGCTTGAACCCAGATCATCATAGAAACAAAGATAAGGCGAGAATGCAGCTTGAACATAGCAAATTCCACTATTGGGTTTTATTTTCAGGAAAAAGGTATAAGGTGCTCAAATTGTCACGGCTGAAATAAATATTCGCTATGCGTTGTATATCTTGCGGAGTGACAGTTTCAAAATGTTTGGGCAGTTCATCCATCAAGCGAAAACTTAAACCGTTAATCTCCAGATTGCCGATCATCTGGGCTTGTCCGGCAATGTCATCCTGACTATAGACTAAATTGGAGACATATCTAGCTGTCACTCGCTTGATTTCTGTGGGTTTGACCAGCTCCGTTTTGAGCAGCTCAATTTCAGCTTGAATGGCTTGTTCTGCCTCTGGCAAACTCAATCCGTCTATAGGCAAGGCTGAAATACTCAATAAGCTATCTCCGCGGCTATAAGGATCGTAAGATACACTGACCGAGGTTAATATTTTTTTGTCCCGCACCAGATTATCTTGCAGTCGTGAAGAAATTCCACTGTCCAAGATGTTCTTGATGATGGTTAAGGCATAAGCATCTTGCGGATTTTTGGCTGTGACCAGTGAGCGCACGTTCCAGGTCATAAACAGGTTGGGTACTTTCACAGGAAAATTCAATTCCATATGGCGATAACCGATATGGTCAAATTCTAATACGTCATTGCGTGGCGGGGTTTTTCTGACAGGGATATCGGCAAAATACTTTTGTACTTGCAGCAAGGTTTGTTCAGTGTCGACATCACCGACAATCACAAGGAGGGCATTATTGGGGCTATACCAGTCACGATACCATTTTTTGATATCTTCAAGCTGGATGTTTTGCAGATTTTTCATGTGGCCAATCACCGGTTGGCGATAATGGCTGGTTGGATAGGTGATCCATTTAAAACGTTCGAAAGCTAAAGATCTAGTGTACGTAAGCGCCGTTCTTCCATCACCACTTTAATTTCAGGGTCAAAATCCTGCTGGCGTAACAGCAAATTGCTCATCCGGTCTGCTTCAAGTTCTAAAGCCAGGGGTAAATAGGTTTTAGGGTAAAGCTGGTAATAATTGGTGTAATTGGTAAAAGTTGAAGCATTGATGCGTCCACCATACATACGGCTTAAGCGGGTAAATTCATCATCGGGAACTTTTTGCATACCTTTAAACATCATATGTTCCAGTACATGCGAAATGCCTAATAAGTTCCCCGATTCATCGCTGCTGCCTACCCGGTACCAGATTTGCGTCATGACCATAGGAGAACGGTGATCTTTCCGAATAATTACTTTTAAACCATTTTTGAGTGTAGTTTCAAAGGTCGTAGGTGTCAGTTTACTGCGAGTCTCTGCATGTACCCAGCCACTTTGAAGCATCAATAAAGCCAATGTGAGCGTTAAAACTGGATTTTTAAAAAAAGACGGCTTTAAAAAAAGTGGGTAGCTGCTTTCGAGCACAAGCTTTACCCCCAGTCATAAATTATATTTATGATCATTTTCAGAAACTTTTGCTTGAAAGCAAAGGTTAAGTTGTTGGTTTTTGGTGTGTTCAGTGTCTATTGGAAAACGCAGGACAAAACTATGCTAGAATCCTTGTTTTTTAACGCTATGCTTTTCAAGGATTCGGCATGCAACAGCAATCTAATGGGCAAAATAAATTTTTGATTGATGCTGATATCGGGGATGACGATGTCACTTTACCGAATTTACCCGCGGTAAATATCCCTATTGTTGAAACTCAAAATAAACAAGCTACTGTTTCTGCGCCTGTAGCCACAGAAACCGAGCAAACAGAAATAGAGCAAGGCGCTACGTCTAAAGGTGGCTTTTTTAGCCGCATGAAAGAAGGCTTGACCAAAACCCGTAAAAACCTTGCCGATGGTATGGTCAACATTCTCATTGGTGGTAAAGAAATCGATGATGAATTGCTGGAAGAAGTGGAAGAGCAATTACTGGTTGCAGATATTGGTGTAGATGCAACCAAAACCATTATTGCTAACTTAACAGAGCGTACTGCGCGTGGTGATCTGATTTATTCACATTCGCTTTATAAAGCGTTGCAAGAAGAATTGGTGGCATTGCTTGCTCCGCGTGTTAAGCCTTTACATATTGATCCAAATAAAAAACCATTTGTGATTTTGGTGGTAGGGGTTAATGGCGTGGGTAAAACCACTACGATTGGTAAGTTGGCAAAACGTTTGCAAGGCGAAGGCAAAAAAGTCATGCTGGCTGCGGGCGATACCTTCCGTGCTGCAGCAACAGAACAATTACAAATTTGGGGCGAACGCAACAATATTTCAGTGGTTGCACAGGGTCATGGTGCAGACAGTGCATCCGTCATTTTTGATGCTTTTGAAAGTGCACGTGCCAAAGGCGTGGATGTGCTGATTGCTGATACTGCGGGTCGTTTGCATAACAAAGGTCATTTAATGCAAGAGTTGACCAAAGTAAAACGCGTGATGCAAAAAATTGATGCGACAGCACCGCATGAAATTATGCTGGTGGTGGATGCGGGTACTGGTCAAAATGCAATTAATCAGGTTGAAATGTTTGATGAAGCTGTTGGCTTGACAGGACTCACCATTACCAAGCTCGATGGCACGGCTAAAGGCGGGGTGCTATTTAATATTGCCAGCCGTACCCATGTACCTATCCGCTTTATTGGTGTGGGCGAGAAAATTGATGATTTACGTCCATTCTCGGCAAAAGCATTTGTTGCTGCACTCTTTGAAACTGAAAAGTAAAATGCGTTATATTTCACACAAACTCCGCTAAATGCGGAGTTTGTTATTTTAGTAGTAATTGTTTGATTTAAAAAACAACATTTAAAAATCCATGATCCAAAGAACTCTCTTATAAAACCGTTAGAATATGAAAAAATCTTAAAAGCTTTAGCATTCTTATTGGGGAGTACTGTTGTGGCATTATTAGAGAAAATTGGTCATGTCCTTACCACAGATATCACCAAAGAATTAAAATGGCGGATTCAAGCGGCAAGTGCAACAGTATAAAAACCAGCCATAACTTCACTCGGTGTATACCAACCTAGTGTTTTTCTAGGACGATGGTTGAGTGCAAATTCTATCTGCTCTATTTGTTCGTTTG
>NZ_VPCP01000026.1:0-37054 GCF_013418145.1 Acinetobacter sp. YH12201
TGTTCCACTTTAGATATTTGTTTAAGATGAGATGTAACTCATTGAAATGTGTCATCATATTCGTCGTCAGAAAACAAGTATTATGCCATTATTTCAATGAGTTATCTTTTTTTGTCGTGTACAAAGGAGTTATTTTTAATTACGCAGGTTCCGCAGTCTGATCTTCAAACACTTCCAGTTTAAGACCGACTGCTTTGCCATTCTCTTTCTTCACTGAAACTGCAACATTGCCGCCATGTTCTGCCAATTCACCAAAGAGAATCATCTCGGCAAGCGGTTTTTTCAGGTGTTCCTGAATCAGACGCTGCATTGGACGAGCACCCATCAAACGGTCATAGCCATTTTCGGCCATCCATTCACGTGCACTTTGATCCACTTCAAGAATGACTTTTTTATCATCCAACTGCGCCTGAAGTTCAGTCAGGAATTTATCCACGACATTTTCAATAATTGTGGTTGGCAATGCCTTGAATTGAATCACTCCATCCAGACGGTTACGGAATTCTGGAGAGAATGCGCGTTTCATTGCTTCCTGATTGTCATTACTATTATCTTGTTCTCTAAAACCAATGCTGGCACGTGAAATACTTTCTGCACCAATATTGGTGGTAAGAACCAGAATCACATTACGGAAATCTGACTTGCGACCATTATTATCTGTTAACGAGCCATGATCCATAATCTGCAATAATAAATTAAACACATCAGGATGCGCTTTTTCAATTTCATCCAACAGCAATACGCAATGTGGATTTTTATGAATGGCATCGGTCAGCAAACCGCCCTGATCAAACCCCACATAACCCGGAGGTGCACCAATTAAACGTGAAACTGCATGACGTTCCATGTATTCCGACATATCGAAACGGACCAGTTCCACACCCAGTAATTTTGCCAACTGTTTGGTGACTTCGGTTTTACCTACCCCGGTTGGGCCTGCAAACACAAAGCTACCCACAGGTTTCTCCGGTGATTTCAAGCCAGCACGCGACAATTTAATTGCAGAACCAAGTGCTTCAATGGCTTCATCCTGACCAAAGACCACACGTTTAAGATCACGCTCCAGATTTGAAAGCACCGTTTTATCATCTTTCGATACTGTTTTCGGCGGAATACGGGCAATCTTAGAGATGATATCTTCAATGTTTTCAACTGTAATCAACGTATCATCTTGCTCAGCTTTCAAACGGCGTTGAGCCCCTGCCTCATCAATCACATCAATTGCTTTGTCTGGCAAGAAACGGTCATTAATAAACTTGGCTGATAGCTCTACCGCTGAAACCAGCGCTTTATCATCATATTTGACATGATGAAAATCTTCAAACTTCGATTTCAAGCCACGTAAAATATCAATGGTTTCCGAAATTGAAGGTTCATTGACATCAATTTTCTGAAAACGACGTGACAAGGCATGATCTTTTTCAAAGACTTGGCGATACTCTTGGAACGTGGTTGAACCAATACAACGTAACGAACCATTCGATAAAGCCGGTTTAATTAAGTTTGATGCATCCATGGTGCTGCCCATGCTTGAACCAGCCCCAATAATCATGTGAATTTCATCAATAAATAACACGGCTTCTGGTTTCTTTTTCAACGCATTCAAGAGTTGTTTCAAGCGTTTTTCAAAGTCACCACGGTACTTGGTTCCTGCAACCAGAGCTCCAATATCCAGACTATATATTTCTGCATGGGCTAATGGCTTCGGTGCTTTACCATTAACAATCAGCCAAGCCAGTCCTTCTGCAATCGAGGTTTTACCAACCCCCGGATCACCAACCAGCAAAGGATTGTTTTTACGGCGACGACATAAAATCTGTGCTGCACGTTCAATTTCTTTTTCACGCCCGATCAAAGGATCGGTTTTACCTTTTTGCGCTTCTGCATTCAAGTTAGTGGTATATAGATCGAGTGGGCCTGCATTTGAAGAACTCGATGTTTCTCCATCCAGCTCTTCCACTTCCTCTTCAGCCTGTACGTCTTCTTTACGTGTACCATGCGATAAATATTGAGTTAATGTTAAACGATTAATTTGATGACGTTTAAGCAAGTAAACCGCAAAAGAATCACGTTCAGAATACATCGCAACAAGAATGTCTGCACCTTCAACAGTTCGATCTCCACCACTTGATTGCACATGGAAAATCGCACGTTGCAGAATACGATCAAAGCTTTCCGTCGGATGTGGTGCCTGATCACTATGTTCGCTTAATTTAGGGGTGTGTTGCTCAACATATTCTTCCAGTTCCTTGCGAAGAACGATAATGTCCGCACCACATGCTTTTAACGCATTTACTGCAGAGTCATTATCAAGTAAAGCCAACAATAAATGTTCAACCGTGAGAAACTCATGTCTCTTTTGACGAGCCATGCTTACAGCCAAACGTAATGATACTTCTAATTGACGACTGAGCATGTAATCCCCTTAATCTTTTGGCTCAATCTGACAAAGTAATGGATGACCTTGAGACCGAGCATAATTATTGACTTGGTTCGCTTTCGTTTCCGCAATGTCTCGTGGATAAACGCCTGCAACACCTTTCCCTTCATAATGTACAGTTAGCATTACTTGGGTCGCTTGGTCAAGATTCAAAGCAAAGTATTGTTGTAAAATTTCAATTACAAAATCCATAGGGGTGTAATCGTCATTCATCAAAACAACAGCATATAAGGGGGGACGCTTTAATTCAGGGGGAGCCGTTTGTACTGCAACATCCCCTTCAGCGTCATCCTGCGAGTCATTACTTAAGCGTGGACTAATATGCCAGTCGACATATCCCGATTGATGAAAAGAATTTTTGATGGTGTTTAAACAATAATGACGCTTATTCATTCGCATAGGATTTTTAATTCACATTTATTGTGCATTTGCTTCTGCTTGAGGAATTTCAGAAATAAATGCCGATTGACTCTCTATAGGTTTACCACGTCCCCAACTAAAGCGCTTAATTAACGGTGTACTTGTTGCTCCGGTTAAACGAACCTCAATGAATTGTGGTGTAAAGCCGTTAGGCATGGTCCAGCGTCCGGTTAAACGTTCATAATCTTCAAAGTTAAAGTTTTTGTCTTCCATAGGAACCACCAAAACTTCAGTACCCTGAATTAAACGCAACTCCACAGTTCCTGAAACACCCCGTCTATTCGGACTGATTTGAACCAGATCAAGTTGATATTCATAGGCATTTTCTGGTAAGGGTTTAATGCCGATATTTTGTATGGTCAGGCTTAAACCACCACGCTGACGCAACACTTCACGGTAAATTGCACTCAAACCTTCAGCCTGACTTTTATCTTCACGTGCCTGATTCAAAGCAGTAAACAAATCATTTGAATTACTGACCGCAACATCACGCTCCTGTACTGCCAGATTCAAATTTTTATTCAGCATTTCCAGGCTGGCTTTTTGCTTTTGCACTACTTCGACCAGCTGTTCGGCATCCGCCTCATAGCCAACCACAGTCAAACCTTGCCGATGCCCAACTGAATAGCCCAGCAAACCACTTCCCAGAACAAGAATGGCCGCACCAATTGCCAGCGGTAAATTACCCTTTAGAAAAGGTTTTTTACTGAGGAAATTCAGTTGTGACGGAGTATTTGAGTCAGAATTCGGCATCGTCATCTCTTATTTTGATTCATTCAAAACACACATTTAAATCCAAATCCAAATGTGTGTGAAGTCGAAAAACGTTTTTTATGGTAATAAGCCAATACCTGCAAGACCTGCATTCTCAGCAAAGCCAAACATCAGGTTCATATTTTGTACCGCCTGTCCTGCCGCACCTTTCACCAAATTGTCTTGTACAGAGAGCACAACCAGTTTTTTAGGCTGTGGTTTATACAAGGCAATTCGAAGCTGGTTGGCACCGCGTACCGAACGTGTTTCAGGTGAGCTGTTAGGTGGCATTACATCTACAAACTGTTCATTGGCATAGAATTGTTCATACAAGCTTTGCAAATCGGTAGCATCACCTGCATCAGTTAAGTCCACATACATGGTACTCAGCATACCGCGGATCATAGGAACTAAATGCGGTACAAATAAAATGTGATTAAATACATCTTTAAGACCGGAAATATTTTCCAATGCTTCCACAATTTCAGGATGATGACGATGACCTGCAACGCCATAAGCCTTAAAGTTATCGGCATTTTCAGAATAAATCATACCTAGGCTGGCTTTACGCCCTGCACCAGATACGCCGGATTTTGCATCAATAATAATACTTTCCGGTTTCACCAATGCTTCAGTTTGTTTAAATAATGGTGCCAAGCCTAACTGAACTGTAGTTGGATAACACCCAGGGTTACCCACTACATTGGCTTGTTTAATTTTGTCACGATTCAGTTCGGACAAACCGTAAACTGAATCTTTTAAAATATCTGGGCAGGCATGTTCAAGACCATACCATTTTTCAAATTGTTCCAAGTCTTGCAAACGGAAATCCGCCGCCAAGTCGATGACTTTAGTATTTGCTGCAACAAGTTCTGCTGCATGTTTCATTGCTACACCATGAGGGGTTGCAAAGAAAACCACATCGCATTTTTTCAGTTCATCAATGTTTAAATCTGAATATTCAAGATCGGTATGACCGCGCAAGCTTGGGAACATGTCATCGACACGGCGACCTTTTTCGGTACGTGATGTCAGTACATTAACCTGTACATTTGGGTGTCGTAGTAAAAGACGCAACAATTCAACGCCTGTATAACCTGTACCACCGACAATACCAACAGTAATCACGATCACTACCTCAAATCTAAAGTGTCCATTTCGTAACTGCGTAGTATGACAGGAAGTTTTGGTTTTCTAAACCATTTCTCAAAGGATTGATGTTTTTTTATAAATTTTGGATTAGCTCCTCAGTCCTGTTTCCAGTTTGTGAACTTAGCTCTTTCCAGCTTCGGCAACACAGGTAGACAGCAAATAAAAATCCCGGAAAAGCAAAGAATACAATCACATCTCTAATAGTAGATAGCCCAGTCACCCCAAGTATTACTCCTGTAGTCGCTAGAATTTTGAAACTGGTTCTTCCATACTCCAAAACAGTGCAATAACAAATAAAACGATCCAATAAAATGGGGTAGAGAATGCTCAGCATAAAAATTAAATAATAGAGGAATAATGCTGGAGTACACATACAAAATCAGCAAACTTAGCGCAAATTTATTCCAATTTAGTTTAAGCAAAATTCTAATTTTTATAGTTTATTTTAACTGAATTTACAGATATGAAATATTTAATTCGCTTAGGCTATTTTCCGAGTAAGAATGATAAAAAATATTTAACTTCAATTTTATCTAAATGTTGAAATGAATTCTCAAAGACTCTTCTCTATTCCGCTATTCACAGCTCACAGCAGTTTAGAAATTCAAAATCATCTATTTAAAACAGTCTTAAAAATATGACCCGAGTAATGTTTAAGTGATGCTGTATATCAACCCAATTAGTTTAATTGCACCACCAATACAGCATTGGATTAGTTTTTAAAATTTTGCGATGCTGCTGATAATTGGCATCATGCTTTGCAACTTTCGCCCAAAATCTTGGACTATGATCAAAATGCTGGGTATGCGCCAACTCATGCACACAAACATAACGTACGATATTTTTAGGAAACAATACCAGAGCACTATTCAACATAATGTCATGTTTCGATGTACAACTTCCCCATCGTGTTTTAGGCTGCCGAATCGCACATTTGCCAAAACTCAAATTACTTTCTTGGCTCACACCCCCCAAATAAAGCGGAAGATGCTGCTTTGCATAGGCGATTACAAACGCTTTTAAATATTGTTCAGGCTGACGATCACTGATCAAAAGTTTTAAATTTTCATCATCAAAAATAAAACCATGCTTTTGGCTTTGATAAATGATCTGTAAAGGCTGATCTAAATTAAACAGCTGTAATTCATTCGGTAAAGTTTTGTCTATTTGAACAATTTTTTCTTGCTGTTTCTGCCAAGTTTGAATGAGCCATTGCTCAGACTGATCTATAAAATTTTGAATTTGTCGTTTGCTGCAAAGTACCGGCGCAGTTAAACGGATCTGAGTCGGTTCAACACGTAAGCGTAAATTCTTCGCTCGCGAATGACGGACAATCTGGATTTCAGGTAGGTCGTTTAGGGTCATTTTGTTCTTTTAAAATCTCCCCAAACCCCCTCTTTTACAAAGAGGGGCTTTAAAGTTTCCCTTTAAGAAATGGAGATTTAGAGGGATTTTTCTAGAAAGTTTAATTAAACCGCAGTACGCTCTTCAATACCGTTGTCTGTTGCAACTACAGCAATATCCGCTTTATTCAAAGCAAAAATACCATTACACACCACACCCGGAATGTTGTTAATGGTTTTTTCAAGTTCCAACGCATTTAAGATATTCAAATTATGCACATCTAAAATCACATTGCCGTTATCTGTCACTACACCTTCACGATAAACCGGATCGCCACCCAAGCTTACAATTTTACGTGCTACCGCAGAACGCGCCATTGGAATAACTTCTACAGGCAGCGGGAAATCACGACCCAATTGCTCTACCCATTTCGAATCATCCACGATACAGACAAATTTCTTTGCAATCGATGCCACGATTTTTTCACGAGTCAATGCAGCACCGCCGCCTTTGATCATATGCATATGACGGTCAATTTCGTCCGCGCCATCGACATAAGCATCCAAGCCGCCTACAGAGTTCATATCGACCACTTCAATACCTAATTTTTTAAGGCGCTGTGCTGTTGCTTCAGAGCTGGCAACCGCAGCTTCCAGTTGCAATTCTGGCAATAATTCAATGAGGAAGTTCACAGTACTTCCTGTACCTACACCCAAAATCCCGCCTTTAGGCAAGTGCTTTAAAGCAGCTTTTGCGGCAGCTTGTTTCTTTTCATCTTGGGTAGCATACAGACTCATAACTTGGCTCAACTATTTTTTGACATTTGTTGCTGATTTAACAGCCCAAATGTACGGGGGTTTGTTACAATAAAGACCTATTTTAAACTGTTAGATGGAAAATTAACATGCTGTCTCGTTTGGTTCGACAAATATTACAAGCAACGGTGTATGACGTTGCAATCGAAACTCCACTCGAAGCAGCGCCACGAATTAGTGAAAAGCTAAACAACAACATTCGCTTTAAACGCGAAGATTTACAACCTGTCTTTTCCTTTAAACTACGCGGTGCCTATAACCGTATTAGTCAATTACCGAAATCTCAGTTGGAACGTGGCGTTATTACGGCTTCAGCAGGTAACCATGCACAAGGTGTGGCCCTATCTGGTAAAAAACTGGGAATTCGCGCCATTATTGTCATGCCGAAAACCACGCCTGACATTAAAGTTCAGGCAGTAAAACGTTTGGGTGGAGAGGTAGTCTTGCATGGCGATTCTTTCGATGTTGCCAACAAATATGCCATTCAACGTGCTACCGAAGATGGTATGACCTTTATTCCGCCTTATGATGATGAACTGGTGATGGCCGGTCAAGGTACTATTGCCAATGAAATTTTACGTCAATGGCGTGATGTGGAATATGTATTTGTTGCTGTTGGCGGTGGCGGTTTAATTGCCGGTGTTGCCGCTTACCTTGGCGATGTTGCACCGCATGTCAAAGTCATTCCGGTGGAATATGATGAATCTGCATGTTTAAAAGCGGCTTTTGAAGCCAATGAACGTGTAATTCTACCCTCTGTAGGCTTATTTGCTGACGGTACTGCGGTTGCACAAATTGGTGAAAAACCGTTTGATGTGATTCGCCTGCAAAAATCAGACAACTCGGGTCCAATTGTTGAACCGGATGTTGTACTGGTGAACACAGACGAGATCTGTGCAGCAATTAAAGATACCTATGACGAATGTCGCAGCATTGTAGAACCTTCCGGTGCCATGGCACTTGCCGGGATCAAGAAATATGTGGCAGAACATGGTCTGGAAAATAAAAATATGGTGTCGATTGTTTGTGGTGCCAACATGAACTTCGACCGTCTGCGCTATATTGCCGAACGTACAGAGCTCGGTGAACGGAAAGAAGCCATTTTTGCCGTGACCATTCCAGAAGAAAAAGGTTCATTCCTGAATTTCTGCCGTGCCCTGCAAGGCCGTAATATTACGGAATTCAACTACCGTGCCAGCTCTTCTAGTGCTGCTCAAGTATTTGTCGGCATTAGCTTGAAAGGTGGCGAAAAAGAACGTCACGACATTTATGACACCTTGACGACGCAATATGATGTTGATGATTTGTCTGATGATGAAGTTGCAAAACTGCATATTCGTTATTTGGTCGGTGGTCACGCAGACATTGAAAATGAACGTCTGTTCCGTGTCGAGTTCCCGGAACGTCCAGGTGCATTACTGACTTTCCTGGAACGTTTAGGACCTACCCACAACATTACCCTGTTCCACTACCGCAACCACGGCGCGGCGGAAGGTCGTGTACTGGTTGGCTTAGAAGCAAGCGACGCGAAACAAAATCCAGATGGTTTAATTGAAACATTGGAAAATATCACTTATCCATATGCTGAAATTACCAACAATTTGGGTTATCAACGATTCTTGAAATAATTTTTTAGCATGACTTGAAATAGCCTGTATGAATACAGGCTATTTTTTTGCATTTAACTCTCGTTATTAAAAAAATAGTTAGACAAATCACATCAATCAAAAGCTGCACATGGGCTGTTTTATAATCTTGAGCTAATCATTCCCTGTTTAGAATTCAGTTGAATGACGTTATTCAATACTTAAGCTAAAGTTTAACACGCAAACTCTAAAATTTAGTGGCATCATAGTCGTTGAAATATGATGTAAAAATTGAAAACGAATTAGGATTAAAAACACATGGCACAGTTTGCAGTGATTGGTTTGGGTAGTTTTGGTGCAACAGTCGCAACCAAATTAGCCATGTTAAACCATGATGTGATTGGTATAGACAGCAATAAAAAATATGTAGAAACCTTTTCTGATCAGCTGACTCATGCAGTCATTGCCGATGCCACAGATGAACATGTACTCAAAGAACTGAATATTCAAAACTGTGAAGCCGTGGTGGTGGCTATTGGCGAAGATATAGAAGCCAGCATCTTATGTGTTTTGCATCTAAAAAATATGGGGATTAAAAAAATTTGGGCTAAGGCCAAATCACAAGCCCATCACATGATTTTGACCCATCTTGGCGTGAATAAAATCATTCATCCTGAAGAAGATATGGGTAACCGGGTTGCCCAGTCATTAAGCTACCCGATGGTCAGTCGTTATATGGGTTTAGAAGACAATCATTTCATCGTTAAAATTGAAATTAAAAAGAGTCAGCAGGGCGAACGTTTTCATCAGCTTATGAGTCATGTTCCTGAAATTAAAACGATTCTGCACAAACGCGGCAAAGAGGTTTCATATAACATTGATCCTAATTTAATTATGCAAGAAGGTGATATCTTAGTCGTGGAAGGCGAAATTGAACCATTAAGAAAACTGTCTGTCCGGTTTAAATAAAATATGAATCAAGCGCAAAACAAAAATCCCAATACGGTCAATCTAAGCCCACCCAGTTTACTGGCACTGGGTTTCTTGAGCTTTATCGTTGTCGGAACTTTATTGCTCAAACTCCCGATTTCACATCATGGTGAATTAAGCTGGCTCAATGCCCTGTTTACTTCAACGTCTGCCGTGACCATTACCGGGCTGTCTGTAGTCAATGTCGGAGACGCCTATACCACCTTTGGCAAGGTCGTCATTATGCTGTTATTGCAAAGCGGCGGCCTGGGTTTTATGACCTTTGCCATACTGGCTGCACTGAGCCTTTCTTCCAATATCAGGCTCAAACAGCAAATGATGGCGCAGGAAACCATTGGTCAAACCAGCCTGGCTAAAGTGTCATTCACCATTAAAGGGGTGCTGTTATATTCCCTGTTTTTTGAAGCGATTGGCACATTGATTTTAACTATTGCCTGGATGCCAGAATACGATTTTTCCCGCGCCTTTTTTTACGCGGCTTTTTATAGTGTTTCGGCTTTTAATAACGGCGGTTTTTCCCTATTTCCCAATAGTTTGATGAGTTTTGCAGACCATTACTTTATTACTTTTACCATTAGTATGCTCTATATTATTGGTGGAATTGGCTTTGTCGTGCTGATGGATATCCAGCGCACTCGTCGCTGGAAAAAATTAAGTGCCAATAGCAAATTAATACTCTCTACCATTGCAGGTTTAAACCTGTTTGCCTTTATCGTAATTTGGGCACTGGAAGCCAACAATCCCCTAACCCTGGCGAATATGAGCCTGGGTGATCAAGCCCTAAATGCCTGGTTCCATGCCACAGTTCCGCGCTCATCCGGTTTTAACAGCCTGGAGATGGCAAACATGACCGATGCTTCCACCTTAGTCACCATGATCCTGATGTTTATTGGTGGCGGTTCACTCAGTACGGCTGGCGGTATCAAGGTGGGTACTTTTATTATTGTGGTCTTAAGTGTGATCACTTTTTTACGACGCTCGGAAGAATTAACCGTATTCAATCACTCAGTTTCTAAAACCACCTCATTTAAAGCCTTAGCCGTGGTTTCCATTACCGCCATACTGATATTTTTAGGATTATTTACGCTTCTTATTCTGGAGCCCAGCAAAAACTTCCTGGATTTACTCTTCGAAGCAGTTTCTGCCACCTGTACGGTAGGATTATCACGTGGCATTACCAGTGAATTACAGCCTGCAAGTCTGTTTGCATTAATCTTACTGATGTTTGCGGGTCGTTTGGGGCCACTGACTCTGGCCTACCTGATTGCCACTCCGAAAAAAAGCCGTTTAAAACATCCACCGGCAGATATTCAAATTGGTTAAACCCGATTCAATAAAAAACCACTCATACAGAGTGGTTTTTTATCATTCATGGATAAATTTTAATACCAATTCATTAAGGATACACCTAAACCGACATAAGTGGCCCGATGGTTATAATCAATCAGGCTTTCACCATAGCCATCAAACAATTGAAAATGACCACGCAATTTACCGCTAATCGGGAATGCCCAATCAAACTGCATAGCCCCATGCGCATCATCGCCACCTTTTAGCGAGTGACGCAGCATCAGGGAAAATTCATGATCATTCTTGCGGTAGAATGCAGTTAAATCACCACGACCAATATAGTTTTTAATATCCGGGTTGTTATCATCTTTTGCATCTTCTTCAATGCGATACCAAGGACGTAGCATCAATGCAAAGTTGTCGCGTTCTAAACCGACATTAAAAATAATACGGTTCCAACTACGCGATAAAGGATCGGCACGGCCATTGGACTGATGGTTAAAGGTCACGCCTAGTAAACGTGCATTTAAGCCCAAAATTTCATAATTGGTCCGAAATACCAGACTGGCTTCAGGTTCATAGTTGGTTTCACGAAAAGGACGCGAGGCATCTGCATTATAAACCTGCCAGTGTGATGACTGGGTATAACCCAGCCAGATATCTCCATTATCACCAAACAGGTTTTCAACTGCTTTGGTTTTTAAAGACAACTGGAATTTCGCTTCCATCGATTTCAGGTTTTGCTCATCACCCACCTGTACCGTGTTATTTTCATTCGGACTGAAAGGACGTTCGTTTTTATCCGAAGTCCAGAATCCTGGAAGCAGATAAACCGGTTGGTGCGCACGAATATTCCAGGTTCCAAGTTTACTTTCAGAAGACAGCTCCCAACGCTTGTCCAGCAAAGACGTATTGGGATCAATTTTTGGCCCCTCAACTGCAAAGACATTACTCATCCCATGACTGATTTTTTCTTTGATCGTTTCTGGCTCAGTCGGTGCAGGTGCAATTTGATTGGCTGCCTGACGTTCAGACACCAGTGCCGTTTTTTCTGTTTCAGGCACCTTGAACAAAGTGTCATAACAGGCCAGACGATCCGCATTGGACTCTAATGCCACGCATGCTTCCGGACTTGCGGGTGTAATGAGAGATTCTGGTTTTTGTGCATGAATACTCGCCGCATACAAAGAACTGAGCATGATCATGCTCAGTTGCAATGTAGTGCGTTCAAGCGTTTTGAACGCCATAGGGTTTTACCTCAAATGATATCTTTAGTTCACTTGCTTAATATCAAAACCAAGTTCAAGCAGCGCTTCACGCTTAGCTACGGGTGCAACCACAGCCTTCACCGGTTTTTGCTGAACCAAATATTGTTCTGCAACCCGTTTTAAATCATCAAGAGTTACAGCAAGTAAACGTGCACGTAATTGCTTGCGCACTGCAGGTGTACGTGCATGCAATAATGCATAGCAGGCAGTAATGGCTTCCCCGGCAGGAGAACCCGGTTTATCCATGCTTGCAATTAAGCCCAAGATTGCTTCTTCAAGTTGATGCGGTTTGTGTTCACTATTCAGCAACCAGTTAATACTGGCATCAAAATCTTTAAAAGTTTCTGCCAAACGTGGATCACGATAGCTATAAAAACGGAACGAACAGGCATTACCATCGTAGCTTGCTCCACCGCCGTACGCCCCGCCTTTTTCACGAATCGCACTGTGCAAGAAGCCATTACGCAAATAAGCAGCCAATACCATGAGAGGTGCAGCATCTGGATGAGAAACCTCTACTGCAGCATAAGCAGCAGCACAGAATTGAACATTGGCTTGAATCAGCCAGGCTTCGTCATGATTGCTATTTTCTGTGATGATTTGAGTTAATTCTACCGGAGTTTTATCAACAGCTAACTTGTCCCAAACGTCTTGCACTTCTTCAATCAAACGATCGGACTGATGTTCTTCACACACCAACAAGAATTGTTTTGGTGCCTGTAAAAGTAAACGATGAATGGCTTTTAATTCTGCAATTAATGCATCATAAGCAGCTTCATCGCTTTCAATTTTACTTACCAAATCACCTAACCAGTTCAGCGCACCCAGACCGGTATTTTGATAGTCACGTTGTGCTAAAGCACTGTGGTTACGTCCGGCAATTTGCATGGCATAACTATGACCCGAACCGGAAATACGTGAATTCCAACGGGTTTTACGCTGTTGCAATAATTCAATAATACGGTCTTTTTCATCAAAACGTAGTTGTTCAAATGCCAGTTTCAACAGGCGGATAGCTTCAAAATTATTCACCAGCGATTTGGTAGTCAACGTAAGCCATGCGCTAATCTTGTTTTTATCATCATATTTTGAACGTAGAGATGCCCCCATCCCCACGCCACCACTCACTGCAGTTTGCAGTTGTTGCAGTTCCAGATAGTCGTATTCACCCGCACCGACTTCACCCAGCAAAATTGAAAGTAAATTGAAATATGGCGACTGAACCACCTGATCTGGAATTTTTACCAACACCTGTTGATAGTAAATGCCATTGGTTCCGGCATGATACAGATTCAAAGGCGTGTCTAAATTATTGCTGATAATTTCACGCAATTGACCTTGTACGATGTGCAAGTCCGCAGGAACGTCTTCCAGACCGACTTTCGGTAATAGGTTCAAATCATCCGGCGTATCCTGACGGACTTTTAATGCTTCGGTTTGCTTGAGAATTTCTGCTTTTTGCTCATCCGTCAGTTGGGCACCAATTTCAGCCAGACGCGCTTTTTCCGCTTCAGCTTCTCTTGCCGACTTGGTTGCATCCGGCAGCAAAGTCATCTGTACACGATGCGGATTATCCAGCAGATATTCTTTAATCAGGTTGGACAACCACATTGGGTCTTTAAGTTCTTTTTTGACCTGTTCAATCGCCGTGTCTACATCCCAGACCTGAATCGGATCGCTGTGATGAATGACGCTGCTTAAACCGTTTAAAATCAGGCTTAAACCGTAAGGCATGCCATCGCCATTGATTTCACGCTGATGTAATTCGATTTGATGCAAAATCGCATCCACCATTTCGGCATCAACCGGTTTCGAAGCAACTTCTTCAAGAACCTTAAACACACCGTCTTTAAATTCCTGGGCATGTTCAGGATTTGAACCCTGTACGCCACAAAAGAAGGTCATTTCAAAGTTGGAATCATCCACACCCATAATTGGACCGGTAGACTGGGCATAACCACAGGTTTCCAGATAATGACGTAATGGCGAAGCTGAATCTTCCAGCAAAATACCTTCAACCAGACGCATCCCCAAGCGTAATTTAATATCACTGGCTTGCGGCAACAGCCATGAAATCACGTGATAGGTTTTATCCTTCAGGTCTTCTGCATCTACAGCATAACTTTCTGTGACTTCAAGCGGTGCAGTTAAACGGGTTTCGGGTGTTGAATGTAAGGTTTGACCTTTTTCAAATTTAGACAAGGCTAAAGTTTCAAATTGTTCCTGCAAGTAATAAGCCGATTCATTGCCAAAAGTCATAAATACCGCATTACTTGGATGGTAATGTGACTTATAGAAATCAACCAACTCAGGGTAAGTTAAATCCGGAATATTTTTAGGATCGCCACCGGAATTGTAATGATAGGTAGTATGCGGGAATAAATGATGCGCCAATTGATGATAAAGCTGATCTGAAGGAGAACTCATTGCCCCTTTCATTTCATTAAAGACCACGCCTTTATAAACCGGTTCGCCATTTTCCAGCTCAATGCGAATACCTTCCTGAGCAAAATCAAGTTCGTTTAAATTGGCAGCAAAAGCAGCATCCAGATACACTTCCAGCAGGTTCTGGAAGTCTTTTTTATTTTGCGTGGCAAAAGGATAGGCGGTCCAGTCTGCTGAAGTAAACGCATTCATAAAGGTATTGAGCGAACGACGAATCATCAGAAAGAATGGGTCACGGACCGGAAATTTTTCCGAACCACAAAGCGCAGTATGTTCTAAAATATGCGCCTCACCTTTTGAATCCATGGGCTGGGTACGAAACGCAACAAGAAAGACATTTTCATCCAGATCACTGGCCAGATGATAATGTATAGCACCAGTGGCTTTATGCTTATATTCAGACACCCGAATATCTAGGGCTTCAACATGGTGTTGACGTATCAACTGAAACGCAGGATGAACAGTTTGAGAAATGGTTTCAGTGACATCTACAGTCATGTGATCTCCAACATTTAAATATTTATAAGATGGTTTTGATTATACCTGAATATTGCACTATTTGGATTTGTACAGTTACCAAATTCCAAGCATTTTGGTCCATTTTAAATCACGGAATATTTCAATCAGATTTCGGAATTTTTTAATGTAACTTTATCAAAAGTGAATTCAAGATGAGGGTCAGACAGGTATTCAAAAAATAGTGGAAAACAAAGCGATGAATGCAATAAATAAGGGATTGTGTTGAAATAATTTTTAATTATCAATTTAGACTGATATCTGAATAATGAATAGCATTTAAAAAATAACTTCATTATGACACCATCAAACCTACACGGACTTAACGGTGTCACAAGTGAAAATAAAAACTAGATCAAATATTTGAAATAACTATAGTTAGGATGATTTTCTACAAACACATAGTTTTGCTTTTGATAGAAATGCGCTGCATTTTTAGTATCTGTATTCAGGCACAATGCTGAAAAGTTGGCACGTGCCTCTTTTTCCAGCTGTTGTAACAGTTGCTTGCCCACACCATGCTTGCGGTATTTCGGTAATACATAAAAACGACGCACCCGCCCAATACGCGCATCAATTTCATTTTCATTCCACTGCTGGTTTAAACCGCCACAAGCCACAAGCTTGTCATCATCATAGCCCAACAGCAGAAATTCACCCGGTTGATCAAACCGGTTCTTGCCACTTTCGAACTCTTCAATCAATCGATCAACAAACTGAAATCCTTCTTTCTGTGCCTGCTTGGCTAATTCCTTGATTTGTTCAGGTAATTGCTCAGCTTTATCAATCGTGATATTCATCTAACCTTCCTTATTCTGTCCTATATAGTATTTTGAACGAATAAATTGACTCTATATTGAATTTTATTCATCAATCTACAGCAATCATGAGCATTGGTGTAAACTTAGCGTTTTAATTTAAATGTGAATGAAAGACATGACAACTGTTGATCTTTTTGCAATTGGTAATGCATTAATCGACCAAGAATTTAAAGTCTCTGACGATTTCCTGATTCAACAAAATTTGCAAAAAGGCACTATGCAGTTGACTGATGGTGAAACGCAAGCAAATTTATATAATAATTTAAAAGAAACGCAAGTATACAAAGGTCAAGCATCAGGTGGATCTGCTGCAAATACCACCGTTGCATTTAGTGCTTTAGGCAGCACAGCCTTTTATGCTTGCCGCGTGGGTAACGACGAACTTGGTCAGATTTACCTGAAAGGCTTAAATGATGCCGGCATTCAAACTGCAGAACAATCCGTCAGTGAAGGTGTGACCGGAACATGTATGGTTCTGGTGAGTCCGGATTCTGAACGTACCATGCAAACTTACCTTGGTATTACCGCTGAACTGAGTGAAGCACAAATCAATTTTGAACCCTTAAAAACTGCAAAATGGCTGTATATTGAAGGCTATTTATCCACTAGCGACACTGCAAGACAAGCGGTTAAACAAGCCCGTGAAATTGCAAAAGCACATGGGGTAAAAATTGCTTTGACCCTTTCTGATCCAGCAATGGTGCAATATGCACGTCAAGGGCTGGATGAACTTTTGGATGATGGTGTCGATTTATTGCTTTGTAATTATCATGAAGCTTTAATGTATACGGAAACTGATTCAATTGAAGCAGCTTTGGCTAAATTGCAATTAAAAAGCAAATACACTGTCATTACATTATCAGCTGAAGGTGCTTTGATTTCCGATTCTGAGCAAATCCTGAAAGTTCCCGGCCGCAAGGTAACCGCGGTAGATGCCAATGGCGCCGGTGATGCCTTTGCAGGTGCGTTTCTGTATGCACTCAATGCAGGTTTAAACCTTAAAGTGGCTGCTGAATTATCAATCTTGATTTCAAGTGAAGTGGTTTCACAATTTGGACCACGCCTGAGTGTAGAAAGTTATGCAGAATTATTAAATAACTTCCACAAGGAATGTGCATAATGATTAAAATTGCCATGATGGAAGAGATTCCTGAACGTGAAGCACGTTCATACGAAACGCCAAATGGTGACACGATTTTCATTACCCAGCGTGATGGTTCATTCTATGCCTATCAGAATCTCTGCCCTCACTTACAGGTCGAACTGGAATTTCTGGAAAACCAGTTTTTAGACCGTGATCAGGAATATATTGAATGCTCCACTCATGGAGCCCTGTTTCTGGTTGAAACCGGTGAATGTATTTCTGGTCCCTGCTTAGGGCAATCACTTGAAAAAGTAAAGATTAATGTGCATTCTGATGGTGGAATTTACCTGAAAGAAGAATAAAACTTATGGAATTTGCCATGCTAGAGTTTCTACAAAACTATAACTTAATCCCGTTTCATTTAAGTTTACTGGCTTTAATTTTACTCAGCATGGCAGAAACCATTGGCTATTACTTTAATATTCGTCCGACTGAGTTTCTAAAAACCCTTTATCCAAAGAAACTTACCGACTCCCCTCTACTCAATGTCAAATTCTCCAAAACACTGATTGTGGTGTTTTTACTGATGAACTTCAGTTTCGCAGGCTATTTTCTGCAACTTTGTGTATTTGCACAGCAGAAGGCATTCTTGCCTGCTTATTATCTGATGATCCCGGCACTGATCATTGCGGTGTTTTTCACTGTATTTATGATTCATTGTCTTGACCAGGTCATCAAGCCAACGCTTACTAAACAACAGGTCAGTCTGCTGGGACGTTTGGCGACCATTTCCAGTGGCAATGCACGTCCGGGATTTTCCGCACAAGCACGGGTACGAGACAGTTTTGGTCAATTACATTATGTCCAGGTCGAGCCTGAATTTGGCGAACTGGAATTCCAATCGCAGATTATTTTAATCCGTCTAAAGAAGTCCCACTATATTGCTAAAAAAATTTCCAAATCCAATAATTTATTTAACATGGAAAATTCACAATAATCTTGGCTTACCCTAGCGTCAAATTGGACATTAAATCATTAGAATTCGCTCATAGCGACTAACTCTCTCCTCCTGCTGTTAAGATTTGCAAGAATCAAAGTCCATACATTACCAGCGAAATTTATTCCAGTTTTCAGGATTTGCCCAGAATTTGGAGTTAAACCAGTCAGGCACATGCTTATACGTTAAAATATTGAATTGCCACAATGCAAAATCACTGTCATGACGGGTTTTATCAATGAGCTGGGTAAAGCCCAAAGCGCGCAATAATTTTTCATCTTGCAACCGGCTCACCACAACAATTCGTTTTGCCATCAGGTCTCGCAATCTCACTAACAGCTGAGACTTCTGCACATCAGAAAGTACCGCCAGCTCTTGTGAATCCATCACTACAAAACCCAGATCATATCGCCGGGTAAAAGGCAGATTTAAAAACTCAGTTACGTTAAAATAGTGCCATTGAATTGATTGATTATTGTCGTATTGCGCAAGATTTTGACCAATACATAATGCAGTTTGGATAGGCTGTTCGTTGGATAAATCGTCTAGCATTGAAGTGATGACATTTTGTTCAGCCATAACTGCATCCTTATTATTGAAGAGAGTATTTTGTATGGAACTACAAGGCATTTGCCATAAAATGCATGCAGGTCTTAAGGACCTTAGTGTAACTGATCAACATACACACAAGGCAAATGTTGAATATAAATTTATTCTAGATCGTTCAGAAGTTGATCTACCATTCAATTTAGGCCAAGAAATTGAGATTGAATGGACCGGTAATATCTATTGTGTATCTTGTGGTAGCAAAACCAGCAAATCCTTTTCGCAGGGTCATTGCTTTAAATGTTTCAAAACCAAAGCGTCTTGTGACATGTGTATTATGAAACCGGAAACCTGTCATTATCACCTCGGGACTTGCCGTGAAGACAGCTTTGCCAAAGAGGTCTGTTTCCAGCCCCATATTGTTTATCTGGCCAATTCAAGCGCATTAAAAGTCGGCATTACCCGTCTTGGACAAATGCCAACACGCTGGCTGGATCAGGGGGCAACACAGGCATTACCCATTATGAAAGTGGGTTCGCGCCGTCTCTCAGGCCAACTGGAAATTATGTTTGGAACACAGGTGGCGGACAAAACCGATTGGCGTAAACTGCTAAAAGGCGAAGCTGAACCGCTCAATTTAATTGAGGTACGTGAACAGCTACTGGAAGAATTTGCACCGAAAATTCAGACCATTCGTGATGAATTTAATCAGAACCTCGAGTTCAATGAAACGATTGAAGTCATGGAAGATGAGCTGCCACGCGAGTTTGTCTATCCAGTCGAGCAATATCCTGAAAAAATCAAGTCGCACAATCTGGATAAAACACCGATTATTCGTGGCAAATTACTGGGCATTAAAGGACAATATCTAATCTTGGATACCGGTGTCATTAATATCCGCAAATATTCAGGCTATGAACTAAAAATCCGTGCTGAATAACTTTAAATTCAGCCATAAAAAAACCTGCGTTCATGCAGGTTTTTTTATTTCACTTAAGATTACTTAATCTTCGCATGTGATTTTAGATATTGCGTGTAATCATCCAGTTCCTGCTGACCGCGAAGCTGCTGATACAGCTTGGACAATTCACCCAATTGTCCATTGGTTAATGCATTCGAAGTAGCCTTATTCACATTTGACACAGCCACTACCACCAATTCATTAGGCAATGCAGCTGTGGTGACCGACCACATTCCTGCTTTCGGTGTAGGAACACTGAATGCCGCACGTTCAATCTCACGTTTTAGACCTTGTGAACGCGTAAATACACCGGCACTTTCAAAAGCAATCTGACTTTGTGCCAAAGCGCTAGCAGCCGGTTGCGATTTAAAGTTATTCAATGCTGTCTGGATTTTCGCTTTAGCTGCATCAACTGCTTTTTGTTCAATCAGTTTGGCTTTTACACGTGGCGTTGCTTCAGCCAAAGTCTGTACTCCAGCTGCATGATAGTTACGCACTTTCACCCAAACGGTATTACCATTTGCCATTTGAATGCTGCTAGAAGCATTGCGATCACCATTTTTCACATCATCATTAAACAGCTTAACTTTGACATTGGCATCACTCAGTACAGGATGCTGTGTAGAGAGGGTCATACCTTTCACAGATTGAACTGTCACACCCTTAACTTCCTGAGCCACCACATCCAGCGCATCGCTACCTACAACCAACTCATTCAGGCTATTTACAGCATCTGAAAATGAATTCGCAGTTTTGTTCTTTTGCAACTCTGCTAACAGGCGTGGTTTTTCAGTTTCAAATGAAGGTAACTTCAAAGCGGCTGCTTCTGTTTCAATTAAATGATAACCATACTGGGTTTTAACCGGTGCTGAAACTTGGGCTGGTTTTAAAGAAGCAACAGTTAGATCGAATGCATCACCAAACACACCTTTGGCATAAGCTTCTACCACACCACCCTTGGTCTTCGATTCAGTATCATCTGAATACTGTGCCGCCGCTTGGGCAAAAGACATACCTGCTTTAATTTTCGCAGCGACTTCAGTGGCCAATTTTTTCGCTTCAGCATCTGAACGGGTATCTACGGTAATTAAAATATGTTTTACCAATGGCTGAGCATTTTTCTTTTGTGCATCAACAAATGCACTATAAGCTTGCTGCAATTCAGCATCTGTCACTTGAGTATTCGCTGGTGCAACATTGGCTGGTGTGAGCACAACATAATCAACGTCCACACTGGCTACCTGCTTAAATGCATTTTGATGCTTGTTGTAGTAAGCAGCAATATCTTGAGGTGTGACTTTGATATTTTTCTTGTATTCATCCAGTTTAATGCTGGCAAGATGCAAGGTGCGTTGTTCAGTTTGCAAATTGGCAATTTGTTGAATATCAAGCTTGCTCACCAATGCATAATCCATAAATGTTGACGTCACCATTTTTAAGGCATGGTCTTTACGCAAGTTTGCAATCAGAGCCTGACTGGTCATACCCACTGAACGTAAATAATTTGAATATAAGGCTTCAGAAAACTTACCGCTTTCCTGAAAGCTCGGTTGCTGGGCAATCATTTGTTCAATTTGTGCATCACTCAAAGAAATACCCAACTCTTCCGCTTGTTGTAATAATAAGGTACGAGCAACCAGACTCTCCATCGCCTTATTTTCGATAAAAGATTGATTCAGTAAAGTTTCGTCGCCATTGGCATAAGCCAGGTATTGTTCTTTAAATGTTTTGCTCAGCGATTCTAATTCTTTTTTAGAAATTTCTTGGCCATTGACCAATTTTGCCGTGTCTTCAGATTTTCCACCGCTAAAATATCCTTCAATACCTACAAGTGCTAAAGGGGTCAAAAACAAAATGAGCAAAGCTTTGCCCAACCAACCTTTAATAACTTTACGAAAAGATTCCATAAGTATTCCAATATTTTATTTGTGGGCGATTTTACCCGAAAACCTGCTTTGAATGAATGCGTTCAGACTGTAAATCGGCATTATTAATAAAAAACGCGCCATATAGGGCGCGTTGATAGGCTTTCAAAAAGATTAAGCTACAGAATCTTTTAAACCTTTACCTGCTTTAAAGCTTGGTACTTTGCTTGCTTTAATTTCTAAAGCTGCACCAGTTTGCGGGTTACGACCTGTACGTGCCGCACGTTCTTTAACGTTAAATGTACCAAAACCAACAAGTGTAACAGTATCACCAGATTTAAGTGCTTCAGTAATTGAAGCAATAGTTGCATCTAAGGCTTTACCTGCATCAGTCTTAGACAATCCCCCTTTCTCTGCAATTGCATCGATTAATTCTGATTTATTCATGAAGATTACGTCCTCTTAATATCGTTTATTTAAGGTCTAAGGATTCCATAACACCTTTATATCAATGCTTTGGGGCAAAACGCAATACTCTGAATAGGCTTTTCTAGAAAATAATTGCGAAAAAAATTGTTGAAAAATGCAGAAAAAGCCAAAAAGTTTCATTTTTTTAATATTTGTGCCTTGAGTATTTTATTTTCTTCAATAAGACAATCGACCTTATTATGTAATTGTAATATGAGACTTTCTAAATGTTGAATATCTTTTACCGTGACCAAACCAATTCTGTTTAAAGAATGGTTAACACTATGGTCGAGCAATTTTTCAACCTTATCTTTGGTATCATTGACCGATTCTTTGGCTTTTTCCGAGACTTTTTCTACGGTTTGATCGGCAATTTCAGTGGTCTTAGATTCCAGCTCCTCCCCCACCTTGACTAAAGAGTCAAAGAGTTTGTTTCCTTCCTCTTCTGCACGTGAAAAAGCACCCAAACCCGCAAGCCATATTTGTTGAGTATATTTACGAAAATCCAGACCCGACTTACGGCCTGAACGTAATTTATTCTTTGTTTTATCAGGATTTTCATTTTTTAGTTGATCAATCTCTTGATCTGTTTTTGATTTATGCATACCTGCCATCTCCTAGCCTACTTTCTATACAACTTAAATATAATTACTCAAAAAATACAGCTATAATAGCAAATTAAATACTTGATCGATTTGCTAAACTGTTCTACAAAGCAAGATTAATATATTTGTTATAAGTCCTGAAATACATTTTCGAGCATGGGATGCTCCTTTCAGGTAAGGATTAAGTTTTATGAGTGAATCGCAACAAGGTCAGAATCAACCGCATTTGTTGCTCACAATGACCATGATTGTCTTAGAAACAATCTTTACCTTCATCTTAAAACATGATCGGGTCGTTGGCTTGCAGGCTAAAAAATTTATAGACCAAAAAATCACCATTAAAATTAACAGCTATTTGCCTTATTTCGATTTTTATGTTGTTTTCACTGAACAAGGCATACTCTTTGACAGCAAAGCTCCCGAGAAAGTAGTCGATCTGGATATCCGCACTACCCTCATGGATTTAATTAAAGTATTTGTCTTTGCCAATCGCCGCAGTATAAAAAAAATGCGTATTGATGGTGACAGCACCTTAAAAGATGAGTTTCGAGATTTAAGCTTGCTGTTCAGCTTTCCAAAAGTTTTATCCGACTGGAAACAGTGGCTCAGCCAACCCGCTGATGGACAGGAAGTTATTTCTTCCAAAAAGCGTATTGCTCCCCTATTAGAAAAAATTGACCAGCAACGTTCAAAGATCAATACCTTAGAGGTAGAAGTCAAACAATATAAGAATCGCATTCGACGTATGCAACAAAAACAAAAAAGAGTGAATGTCACTTTTAGTCTAATTATCGTGCTATTAGTAGCGTTATTAGTATATAATTACTGGATTGTTTAAACATATAATTTTCCTATAAAACAAAATAATTTAAAGACCAATAAAAAACTTGACTATTTTAGTCAGGATTCATAAAATCAACTCATCTAGTCTT
The DNA here is from genome assembly GCF_013418145.1 of Acinetobacter sp. YH12201. Lineage (NCBI taxonomy): Bacteria > Pseudomonadati > Pseudomonadota > Gammaproteobacteria > Moraxellales > Moraxellaceae > Acinetobacter > Acinetobacter sp. YH12201. The sequence continues at coordinate 23,299 of NZ_VPCP01000026.1, forward strand.
AATATGTGTATCGAATCATGCGTCTTACTACTCGCGGTCGTTACGCAGTGACTGCTCTACTTGATTTAGCTTTGCAGCCAACTGAACAAACGATTACGCTTGCTGAAATTGCAGCTCGTCAAAGTATTTCTGTTGCTTATCTTGAGCAGTTATTTGCGAAATTAAAGCGCCACGGCTTAGTTTCTAGTGTTCGTGGGGCCAACGGTGGTTATCACCTGGCTCGTAGCGCTGAAGAAATCACAGTATTAGAAATTATTGAAGCTGTAAACGAAGCAGTTGATGCAACACGTTGTGATCATAAAGGTAACTGCCAGAATGGTGCAATGTGCTTGACTCATGATTTATGGCAAGAACTCTCCCACCACATTGCCGATTATTTAGCAAAAATCAGCCTTGCTGACCTGGTCGCACGAGACAACGTTCAAACCGTTTCCATTCGCCAAAATACAGCATCATTTGATTCAGCCCTTTTATCGGTTACAGGTATTTGACATGAAACGTCCGATTTATCTTGATTATGCAGCAACCACTCCTGTAGACCCTCAAGTTGCAGAACGCATGATGGAGTGCTTAACTTTCGACGGTACTTTCGGTAATGCTGCATCTCGTTCTCATGCTTACGGTTGGCAGGCTGAAGAAAAAGTAGAATATGCACGTGAACAAGTTGCGAACTTGGTCAAAGCAGATCCACGCGAGATTGTTTGGACTTCAGGTGCCACAGAATCTGATAACCTGGCACTCAAAGGTGTGGCTCAGTTTTACGCGTCTAAAGGCAAACACATCATCACCAGTAAAATTGAACACAAAGCAATTTTAGATACTTGCCGTGAATTAGAAGAAGAAGGTTTTGAAATCACCTATCTTGAGCCACAACCACAAACAGGTTTAATTACGCCTGAGATGGTTGAAGCAGCTATTCGTCCAGATACCATTCTTGTTTCCCTGATGATGGTCAACAACGAAATTGGTACCATCACTGACATTGCAGCTATCGGTGAAATTACCCGTGCCAAGAAAATTTTCTTCCACGTTGATGCGGCTCAAGCTGCAGGTAAAGTAGAGATTGATCTTTCAACTTTAAAAGTTGATTTAATGAGTTTCTCTGCTCACAAAATTTATGGCCCTAAAGGTATCGGTGCGTTATTCGTTCGTCGGTCACCACGTGTACGCCTTAAAGCGCAAATGCATGGTGGCGGTCATGAACGAGGTATGCGCTCAGGTACACTTGCAACCCACCAAATCGTAGGTATGGGTGAAGCATTTGAACTTGCAGGCAAAAATCTGGAAGCTGAACAAGCCCGTTTACGTATCCTCCGTGATAAATTATGGAACGGTTTACAAGGTCTGGAACAAGTATTCTTAAACGGTCATCCTACTTACAACGTTGCAAACTATCTGAATGTCAGCTTTAACTTTGTTGAAGGCGAATCATTGATGATGGCATTGAAAGATGCAGCTGTATCTTCTGGTTCAGCATGTACTTCTGCAACACTTGAGCCATCTTACGTACTTCGTGCGCTCGGTCTTTCTGACGAACTTGCTCACAGTTCAATCCGTTTCAGCTTCGGTAAATATACCACTGAAGAGGATATCGATCACGTTCTTGAAATCACTAAAGCTGCTGTTGAGAAATTACGTGAACTTTCTCCGCTTTGGGATATGTATAAAGAAGGTATCGACCTTTCCACTGTTGAATGGGCTGAACACTGATTCATGACATGGAGATAGCTTTAAAATTTAAAGCTATCTCATTGATAAACGTAATTTCATCCCCATATTAATCTTAAGGCTGACCCCGAGGTTTGGAGAAGCATCATGGCTTATAGCGAAAAAGTAATTGATCATTACGAAAACCCTCGTAATGTTGGCGTTTTAGACAAAAATGCTGAAAATGTTGGTACAGGTATGGTAGGTGCACCGGCTTGTGGTGATGTCATGCGTCTTCAGATTCAGGTGAATGATGACGGTGTGATTGAAGAAGCACGCTTTAAAACTTATGGTTGTGGTTCTGCGATTGCATCTAGCTCGCTTGTGACTGAATGGCTAAAAGGTAAAACTCTGGACGAAGCTCAGGCGATCAAAAATATTGATATTGCTAACGAGCTTGCTTTACCTCCAGTAAAAGTACACTGTTCTGTACTGGCTGAAGACGCGATTAAAGCTGCTGTTGAAGACTATCGCAGCAAAAAAACAAAAGCTTAAGTGTTTCGAGTTTTTGATCAAAGATTAACGGAGTTTTCATGATCCATTTAACTGAAAATGCTGCAACTCATATCAGCAATTACCTAAAGAATCGCGGTAAGGGTGAAGGCATTCGCGTTGGGGTGAAAACTTCAGGCTGTTCTGGTTTGGCTTATGTACTCGAATTCGTCGATGAAATCGATACCCATGACCAGATGTTCGAGCAGTTTGGTGTTAAAGTTTTTGTTGACCCGAAAAGCCTGGTTTATCTTGAAGGTATGGAGATGGACTACGTGAAAAACGGTCTCAATGAAGGCTTCGAATTTAACAACCCGAATAAAAAAGGCGAATGTGGCTGTGGTGAATCTTTCACCGTTTAACCACACCACTCCCTCTCTTTTTGTGATTAAAACAGTGTAAAATGCACTGTTTTAATTGCATTTACAGCAGTCACTTTTGCATATCTATCGCGGATCCAATCTCCCATGAATCATTTTGAGCTGTTCAACCTCCCTGTAGCACTCGATATTGATTTGGCAGCATTAAAAAATGAATTTTTAAAGTTGCAGCAACAATATCATCCTGATAAAGCCGAAGACAAAGATCAGGCCCTGATTAAATCAAGCGAGATCAACCAAGCATTTAAGGCTTTATCCAATGTTGATAGCCGCGCTGCTTATCTCTTGAGTCTTAAAAAACAAGATTATCATCTGGATCAATCGATTGGGGATTTCGAGTTTTTACAGTCTGCACTGGAAATTCGTGAACAGCTGGATGAAGCTGCATCAGCTGACGAACTGACTTCATTAAAGCATGAAGTTCAGCAATGGATTGACGGTTTGGTCCGTGAATTCAAAATCGACTATGAAGATGAAGACTGGGGCGAAGCTCGCGATACCGTTCGTAAATTGCGTTTCTTTGTTAAAGTCATGGCTGACATCGACAAGGCTGAAGATCGTTTTCTGGATGATGACAGCTTTGATTTAGATGATGATTTTTAATTCGCTTTAATTTTATTTTTTAATTTTTAGTTCTAAGGATGTAACACAATGGCTCTCTTGCAAATTGCAGAACCCGGTCAATCAAGTGCACCGCATGAACACCGCATTGCAATTGGTATCGACTTGGGTACTACGCATTCATTGGTTGCCACAGTACTTTCCGGTAAAGCTAAAGTTCTGAACGACGAACAAGGCCGAGTGTTACTTCCCTCTATTGTTCACTACAGCCATAACACCACCCATTATGGTGATGAAGCCAAGCCGTTTACTACTACAGATCCTAAAAACACCATTGTCTCCGTGAAACGTTTTATGGGACGCTCGAAAACAGACATCAAATTCCAGCACCCTTACACTTTGGTGGGTGAAGACAATCAGATGCCTGCTTTTGAAACTGCACAAGGCCGTAAAACTCCTGTCGAGATTTCTGCAGAAATTCTAAAACAGCTGAAAGACCGTGCTGAAGACAGTTTAAAAAATGAAGTGAATGGTGCGGTAATCACTGTTCCAGCCTATTTTGATGAGGCACAACGTCAGGCAACACGTGATGCTGCCCAACTGGCCGGTTTAAATGTTTTACGTCTACTGAATGAGCCTACTGCTGCGGCTGTGGCTTATGGCCTAGACCAGGAAACCAATCTCGCTCACGATCAAAATTATGTGATTTATGACCTGGGTGGCGGTACTTTTGACGTATCTATCCTGCGTTTTTCCCAAGGTGTATTCGAAGTTTTAGCGACTGGCGGACATACTGCTTTAGGTGGTGATGACCTGGATCGCCTAATTGTGAAATGGGCTAAAAAACAACTGAATATTGAAACCTTAGATGATGCCGAATATGCACATTTTATTGTTTCTGCACGTAAAGCAAAAGAAGCCTTGTCAGATGCCGAGTCAGTTGAACTGAAAGTTTTAGATCAGGCTCTGACTTTAGACCGTGCTACATTTGAAGACATCATTAAAGTTGCTTTAGACAAAACCATCAGCGTATGTAAACGCGTGATGCGTGATGCCAAACTTGAACTGGATGACATTAAAAATGTCGTGCTTGTAGGTGGTTCTACTCGCTCTTATGCGGTGCAAAAGGCTGTTCGTGAAGTCTTCAATCAGGAACCGCTATGCACCATCAACCCGGACGAGGTGGTCGCAATTGGTGCCTCTATTACAGCGAATCAGCTCATTGGCAACTCCAAAGATGGTTCATTGTTATTAGACGTTACCCCTTTATCACTCGGTCTGGAAACCATGGGTGGTCTGGTGGAGCGTTTAATCTCACGCAATACGGCCATTCCTGTGGCGCGTCGTCAGGAATTCACTACTTATCAGGATGGCCAGACTGCCATGTTGATTCATGTGGTACAAGGTGAACGTGATCTGGTGGAACACTGCCGTAGTTTGGGTCGCTTTGTCTTGCATGGCATTCCGCCAATGACTGCCGGTCAGGCACGTATTGAAGTCACTTTTCAGGTTGATGCCGATGGCCTGTTAACTGTTGCTGCCAAGGAAACCACGTCTGGTGTACATGCTCAAATCGACATTAAACCTTCTTATGGTTTATCTGATGCCGATACCGAACGCTTACTGATTGATGGCTTCAAATATGCGGAAGAAGATAAACATCTTCGTCATTTGCAAGAAACCAAGGTTGAAGCAAAACGTGAGCTGGAAGCACTGGAACAAGCCCTAAAAGTGGATGCCCAGCTATTAACTGCTGAACAGTTAGTATCGTTAAATCAAGCCAAAGCTCAACTTGAGGCTCAACTCGAAACCACCGATATTAAAGCGATTGAACAAGCTGTAGAACAGCTTAAAATACACAGTGATGCTTTTGCTGCTGCACGCATGAACCAACATATTGATGCAGCTTTGAAAGGCACTAAACTTGATGACTGGTCAAACTCGGACCAATAAACAGGAAAAAATTATGCCACGTATTAAAGTTCTTCCACATGCGCAAATTTGCCCTAATGGTGCCGAGTTCGAAGTTGAACAGGATGCCAACCTGTGCGAAAGCCTGTTAAAAAATGGTATCAAGATTGAACATGCATGTGATATGTCTTGTGCTTGTACCACCTGTCATGTCGTAGTTCGCAAAGGTTTTGACAGCCTCGAAGAAATGACAGATGTAGAAGCAGATTTACTAGATCGTGCCTGGGGTCTGGAACCGGATTCACGCCTTTCATGCCAAGTGAAAATTGTCGATGAAGATTTGGAAGTCGAAATTCCCAAATATACCATCAATCACGCCTCAGAAAATCATTAAGATTTTCGCTCATAAAAAACCACGCAATCGCGTGGTTTTTTTATCTGTAAACATCATCTCAATCATGATTTTTAGTGGTATTGCTCGTCCTTCTCATCTTCAATCACATCTTCCAGATTGAGTCGAACAATACCTTCTGAGTTGGTCAATTTTTGCTGTTTTTGAATCCGCTTAATCATCTTTTCCAAAACTTGGATCAACTCTGGATATTCATAATTTTGAACCTCATCCAGATTCAGCAACAAATGGAAACCCTTGTACTCATAATCAAACCAGCGCTGATAATCCAATTTACGCGAGGTATATTTTTCCATAACTTGCCAGGTCTTTACCGGACCGTGAATCCCTTTAAGCGTAATAGGTTTTTTCGGCGCACATAAATAGTCATTTTTAATTAAATTATAGGTTTCATCTGAAATCAGGATTTCATCGACTGCTGCTGCACTTTGCAGCCGTGCTGCCAGATTGGCATCACGTCCAACAATGGTATATGCCATACGATGTGCTGCGCCATAGTTCCCTACGTGACAATAACCAGTACTAATCCCCATACGGATATGCAAAGCCGGATAGCCCATCTTGATCCAGCGTTCACGCAGCAGTTTCATTTGTTGACGCATATCAATTGCCATGTCTAGACAAGTTTTGGCATCTTGCTCCACCCCTTGCGAGATTGGATCACCAAAGAAAATCAGGATCGCATCACCCATAAACTTGTCGACAGTCGCTTCATACTGCTTGGCAATTTCAGTCATATGACTTAAATAGTCATTGAGCAGGAATGCCAAATCATCTGGAATAAGCGTTTCTGAAAGTTCGGTAAAACCTTGAATATCTGAAAAGAAAATGGTCATTTTCTTACGTTTGTATTCAATTTTGGCTTCCGACTCACCTTTCATGATCGATTGCCACAACTGCACAGGTGCATATCGGCTCAGCTGATTTGCGAACTCCATATAACGATTCATTTGATCGTAATAATAGGTTCGACGATTACTGATATGTTGAATCTGGCTGCTTTGATAAAAACTACCCACACCAAAAAAAGTAATTAAACAGATAAAACCTAAAACGGTTAACTCACCAGTGGTTTGTTCAAAATACTCACCAAAACCAAAAATCAGAATATTACACAGATAAAAATTTGCGATTCCAATCAGGCTTGCCAATGACACAGCTAAAAAAGAAATCTTGTTGGTGATTGCGGTATATAAAATGACAAACAGTGAAATGAAAGTCAGAACCAGGTTTAAATGAATAGCAGATAAAATAACCGAAATAACAACTACATCGGTAATAAACAAGACACTGCGTTTTATATTGGAATTATAACGATACTGCAGCCAGGTCGATAATCTCGGCGTAATCAGAAAAATGAACAACAGGAAAAAAGGAATATAAATCTGGTATTGGGTGTCAGAAGCCGTGTAATGGTAGACAGTAACGAGTAAAGACAACATCATATATCCCATCAAACGATGGAAATATTCAAATTGTCTGGGTTCTTTTCTAATCCAGTCGTCTAATGACACTCAATCACTCCTGATTCGAGTCTTGACACCATAAATTCCATACTATGGCTTTCAATGGCTTGGAATTAATCCATACGCCAGTCAAATGGCATATCACCCTGACCACGCAATGCGAGCATCAAGGTTTGACGCATATGTGCAAGAACTTCATTGGTATAAGGAATAGCTGGAGTACCCCATACTGGTTTTGGCCAAGCCACGTCATTTTGATAGCGCACGACATGATGAAAATGCAATTGTGGAACCATATTCCCAAGAGCGGCCACATTCATTTTGTCTGCGCGGAATACGCGTGCAAGCTGACTCGATAACCAGCTCGATTCACGCAGGAACTGTTCCTGGTCAGCCTGACTTAATTCATATAATTCGCTCACGCCCGGCACGCGTGGAATTAATATGAGCCACGGAAATTGCATATCATTCATTAAACGACATGTTGACAGTGGAAAGTCGCCTACAAAAAAAGTATCTTGAGCAAGTTGTGGATGCAAACTAAACATATCTTTATAAATTATGCAAAATTAGAATGATGGCTAATACTATCACATCCAATGGGGCGTGAATATTCTATGCAATGTGTTTCATTACAAATAAACCACTATTTGCAATGAACGCATGAACATTCACGAATTTAATAAATTTCTTTAAAAAATCAAGCGCTTCATCTCACGATTTTTTAAAATCTGCACAAATTGCAAAGCGAGTGCATAAATCTTATGCACTCCCTGTCAAATCAATGAATTTCTTTCAATAAACTGTCCAATAAATCGATAATAAATTGGATACGTTTTTGATAATCTTCCAGCATGACCATGACTTTCAGGCGTTGCCCGCCATCCATGCGGAAAAAGGTCGGATGTTTTTGCATCATTTGAATAATACTGATGGCCTGTACTGGTGTTTCTGGTGAAAATTCAATATGACCACCGTTAGCACTGATATCAATTTTGGTAATGCCCAGCTGCTCAGCTTTCAAACGAATCTGATGCACAGCAAATAACTGCTTCACTGGCTGCGGTGGCACACCAAACCGGTCAATCAGCTCCATGCGGATATTATCGAGTTTTTCCTGGGTATCGGTATTACTGATGCGTTTATAGAACAATAGGCGCTGATGCACATCTCCCAGATATTCATCTGGAATCAAGGCTGGCATATGTAGATTGATTTCCGCAATCAGGGACAATGGTGCATCGAAATTCGGGGTTTTGCCTTTTTGGATGGCTTTGGTGGCCTTTTCCAGCATTTCCATATACAGGCTATAACCAATCGCTTGCATGGAGCCACTTTGTTGCTCACCTAAAAGCTCGCCAGCTCCACGAATTTCCAGATCTTCCGTCGCCAGCATGAAACCGGCCCCTAAATTCGATGCGCGCTGAATCGCATCCAGACGTTTCTCTGCATCTCCCTTTAACCCCTTGATTGAAGGTACCAGCAAGTAGGCATAAGCTTGATGGTGTGAACGTCCGACACGGCCCCGTAATTGGTGCAACTGGGCAAGTCCCAGCTTATCAGCGCGTTCAATTAAAATGGTATTAGCATTGGGAACGTCAATCCCGGTTTCAATAATGGTTGAACAGACCAGCACATTGTATTCTTTATGATAGAACTGCTGCATCACCTGCTCCAGTTCACGTTCCCGCATTTGGCCATGAGCAACCGCCACCCGGGCCTCAGGCACCAGTTCACGAATATTTTCAGCAGTGCGCTCAATGGTATCCACTTCATTATGCAGGAAATATACCTGTCCACCGCGCAGCAATTCACGCAGAATGGCTTCTTTAACCGACTCACTGGTCTGTTCCTGTACAAAGGTTTTCACAGCCAGACGACGTGCAGGCGGTGTAGCGATAATCGAAAGGTCGCGCATCCCGCTAAAGGCCATATTTAAAGTTCGTGGAATTGGCGTCGCGGTGAGAGTCAGCATATCGACATCTGCACGCATGGCTTTAATACGTTCTTTATCACGTACCCCAAAACGATGCTCTTCATCGACAATCATCAGGCCCAGATTTTTAAACTGGATATTCTGCTGCAAAATTTTATGCGTACCAATCACAATATCGACTTTACCATCAGCCAGGTCTTCAATGGTTTTACTATGGGATTTGCTTGAACCAAACCGTGACAGCACTTCAATACGGATCGGCCAGTCGGCAAAACGGTCTTTAAACGATTCATAATGCTGCTGTGCCAGCAAGGTGGTGGGAACCAAAACAGCCACCTGCTTGTTGTTTTGTACCGCAACAAATGCTGCCCGCATCGCCACTTCAGTTTTACCAAAACCAACATCGCCACATACCAGACGATCCATCGGTTTGGCCAGCTGCATGTCGTGCAAAGTTGCTTCAATGGCATTGGCCTGATCCAAGGTTTCTTCATAGGCAAAGCCGCTGGCAAACTGCATATATGGACTTTGTTCCAGTTCAAAGCTAAAACCGGGTTTAGAGTGACGGCGTGCCTGAATATGCAGCAGTTCAGCAGCAACATCATGGATTTGCTCCAGCGCTTTACGTTTTGCCTTGCTCCAGGCATCAGTTCCCAGTTTATGCAAGGGGGCCAAATCCGGATCGCCGCCGCTATAACGGCTGATTAAATGCAGATTGGTGACCGGAACATAGACCTTGGCAGCATCAGCATAATCCAGCTGTAAAAATTCATGTTCCTGGTCGTCAATACTTAAAGTGACTAGGCCAGCATAACGTCCCACACCATGATCGATATGCACCACAGGTGCACCAATACTCAGTTCAGTTAAACTGCGAATCAGGAATTCTTCGGATACTTCTTGCTGACGCTTGCGGCGGCGCTGCACCACCCGATGTTCATAGAGCTGGTTTTCCGAGATGATGGTAAGCTGATCAGGAATGACCAGACCCCGATCCAACGGTGCACTGGTAATGGCTATAGCATGTAAAGAGCTTCTGAATTGTGCATAATTTTCAACATTGGGAATGTCTCCCAGCGCTGGACGCAAGGCATCCTTGAGTGTTTCACGACGGCCAGCACTTTCAGCCACCAGCAGGACTGGATGATTGGCAGCATCAATATATTTTTTAACCGCAGAAAACGGTTTTTCCTGTTTTGGATCTACTGGTAAGCGCGGTGGAATTTCCGTATTGAAATTAATCACACCGCTTTTTTCAGCGAATGTTTCTGTTGAGGCAATAATTCTGGCAAACTGATTCAGCTGTTCCAGCACCTGATTCGGCTGCAAAAAGATGTCTTCCGGCGGCAAAATAGGCTGCTCGACATTATGACGGCGGTCTTCATAACGATGCAGCACATCTTTCCAGAAACTGGTTAACCCTTCCTCCAGATGCTTATCTGTAATGACAATGCCATTCTTAGGTAAGTACGCCATGAGGGTACTTTGCGTTTGCATCGCCTCTTTACTAAAGAATAAGGGAAAATAAAACTCCAGTCCTGGTGAGGCAATACCTTCTAATGCATCTTGATAGATTGGATTTTTCTTCGGATTTGCTGTGGGAAATTTTTCCGCATAACGGTCACGGAAAGTGGCGCGTCCTTCTTTAAGCGGAAACTCCTTGGCAGGTAATACAGAAAACTGTTGTAGCGTTTGGGTTGTTCTTTGAGTTTCAGGATCAAAAAACTTTAAGCTTTCAATTTCATCATCAAACAGATCAATACGAATGGGTGCACTTTGACCGGACGCGTAAATATCCATAATGCTGCCACGCACAGCAAATTCACCATGATCATAAACGGTATCGACCAGATGATAACCGGCCTGAATCAGACGCAGTTTTTGCTGTTCCAGTTCAAATTTCTGTCCCACTTGAATATCAAAATGTTCGCCCAATACCCATGAAGCCGGTGCAACACGCTGTGCCAAAGTTGATGCAGATAAAAGCAGCACGCCCTGCTTCGGCATATTGGATAAAATGGAAAGCCGCTCTGACATAATATCCTGATGGGGAGACAAACGGTCATAAGGCAAAATTTCCCAATCCGGGAAAATCGTCGGTTTAATCCCGTAAAATTCCAGTTCACTTTCCAACTGTCCCAAATGCTGATTATTTTTGGCCACCAAAATGAATAATTGCTTGCTTTGTGTGGCAATTTCTTTGAAGAGTAAAGCGGCAGATGAGCCTTGTAAATTACCGACCCAGCGTTTTTCGCCTGCTTTTAACTGTTGCAGATGGAGTTGAGAAATTTCTTGTTGGAACATGTATATAGCTTTTGGTCTAAATGACATGGACCGTATATTAACATGGGTTTTTTCTTGGTTGAGTTATTTTTATATACAGCAAATGATCGCATCTAAATCCTTTTAGATGCCGAGCACATAAGTCTTTGTCCAATTATTTTTCGCGCAGGAAATTACGATAGTAATCATTCAGTTTCTGAATGATCTGCTTGAACTGTAACAGGTTTTCTTCAGTATTACCCAAACGTGCAACAAAACGCTGACTGGCAATTTCCAGATCAATTTTTTCATTAATCAGAATGGCAGTAAAATATAGGGTTTTTAAATCATCAAAGTTGTTCAATTTGCGATTGGAAAAATAAGCCAAACGTTCAGACAGCTGATTGACCACGATTCCGTCCACAATATAGCCTTGTTCCGGATCAAACTGGATATTGTTTTCTTGAAGATACAGCTGTTCAGGAGAAGGTTTTGAACTTTTAAGCAGTCCTGAACCTGTAAATAGTCCAGCAAGTTTATTCAGCATGAGCATGGCATATAGAAAAAATCCCAGCTATTTTAACCCTGAGCTGCATTATCTTCATCCCTATTTTTTCATAAAAAAGATCGCTGTTTAAATTGCGATCTTTTTTATTCAGATCATGATTAAATTTTTGTAGCCAGCAATTAGCCAACCTGTGCCAAAGGTTCATGCTGTAAGCTTACTTCTGAAACCAGATTACTAAAAGCAAAAATTTCATCCAGCTGTGCTTGAGTCAGTAATTCCCTTTCCAAAACCACCTGCTGAATAGTTTTATTTTCAGCAATGCACTGTTTCCCAATTTCATCACATTTGGCATGTCCTAAAATCGGATCCAGCAAAGTGACAATGCCGACACTGCGCATTACAGCGTCATAACAGACCTGCTCATTGGCCTGAATACCTTGAATACATTTACGGTCAAGACTGACCACCGCCTGGGTGAGAAGTTCAATCGACTCATTAATTGCAACAGCAATCACCGGTTCCATGACATTGAGTTGTAATTGCCCGGCTTCTGCTGCCAGAGTCACGGTTAAATCGTTGCCAATGACCTTAAAGGCAATCTGGTTCACCACTTCAGGAATCACCGGATTGATTTTGGCCGGCATAATGGATGAACCCGCCTGTAATTCGGGTAAACGAATTTCCCCCAAACCTGCACGAGGCCCCGAACTTAATAGGCGCAAATCGTTACAGATTTTTGAAAGTTTCACCGCCAGACGTTTCAGGGTACTGGATAAAATAATAAATACCCCGCAATCGCTGGTAGCTTCGACATAGTCTTCTGCACCCACCAGATTCAAGCCGGTAATTTTGTTTAAGGATTGAATCGCTGCATGGGCATAACCTTGGGGTGTATTCACTCCTGTTCCAATAGCTGTGGCTCCCAGATTCACTTCCAGTAAAAGCTCACGGGTACGTTGAATCAGACGTATATCTTCCTTTAATAAGGTAGCAAATGCACGGAACTCTTGTCCCAAAGTCATCGGAACCGCATCTTGCAGCTGGGTACGTCCCATTTTTACCACAAATTGAAACTCTGTCGCCTTGATATATAAGCTATCAACTATTTTTTGAATCTGAAGCAACAAATTGTCCAGACTATAATAAGTCGCTAAACGTAAGGCTGTAGGATAGACATCATTGGTGGATTGCGATTTATTCACATGATCATTCGGATGAATGTGTTCATATTGCCCCTTATGAAAACCCAAATGCTCCAAGGCAATATTGGCCAACACTTCATTGGTGTTCATATTAATGGAAGTTCCTGCACCCCCCTGATAAATATCTAAAGGAAAAGCTTCACTCCATTGTTCAGGCGATTCGATTAAGGCATTACAGGCAAATTGTATAGCTTGGCTGACCTGTTCTGAAATTTTGCCAAATTCTAAATTGGCTTGGGCAGAGGCTTTTTTGACTTGTGCCAAAGCACGGATAAAGTGAAGCTGACTTCCCACCTTCTGATTAGAAATCTGGAAATTCTCCAGAGCCCTTACTGTATGAATGCCATAATAACACTCGGCGGGAACTTCTTTTGCTCCCAATAAATCACGCTCTATTCTTGTATTGTCGGGTTGAACTGTTGTCACTTTAAATATACTCACATGTATGCACTAGAATTGTGCAATTGAAAAAATATTAAGGCTTTACGCTATTTTAAATATTGTAAAAAGATATTTATTTGGCAATGCTCTTTAACCAAATACATGGACTCTGTAGCGAATGTAAGCATTTGTAACTATATTAGCACTTCCAATTTTCATCACTAAAAAATTAAGCGCAAAAATTTTTGAGCGTTATTTCTAATTCACAGTAGATAATTATTCGAACAAGATGAATGACATTAAGTTACACAATTATAAGTTATTTATTTTATTAAATTTTTATCAATTGTATCTAAAAATACATTCCGCTACATAACACGTGATTAAATCCCTTAGAAATGTTACAGAAGGTAATAGGACTTACGCAGTATTATTTATAGATTCTCTGTGGTAGCAGATGATTTTTATCGAGAATAAAGTCATCAATGAAGTTTTTGATCATTGGTCTAAATAATTTCTTCTGCCAACAATATACATT
>NZ_VPCP01000027.1:0-36830 GCF_013418145.1 Acinetobacter sp. YH12201
AAAGTCGTTTGAATGATTTCTTCTTGGTCTACGTGCCATAAAATACTCCATATATTGATGTTTATAACATCATTTGAGGAGCAGAATATCACTTATAGGAGTTGTTCAAATTTCCGGATCCATCTCTGTTGAGACTGGGTCTATAATAACTATTCTGCATGAGTTCAACATATTTTTAGTATATTGATCTAACCAAAGTCATACAGCACATTCTCTATATTGAACTAAAAATGAGTTTGTTTAACGCCAGCATACTTTTTGAAACACCACCCAAAATTCTATACGCCTAGTTGTTAAACAAGCTTAAATAAAATAGTAATATATTAAGCATACTTTAATGATCAAATACTACGGATAGTATTTGATCGCACAGACCCACTTCGGTGGGTTTCTTATTTCTGAAATAAACTTTCGCTATTTTATAGGCAAGGTCGGATTCGAAGGTAAGACCTGTAATAACTAAGTAGCACTAATTCCCAAAACCCATCCCTGTGATGGGTTTCTTTTGCCTATTCTTGCTTATAATTTATTTACAAATAAAAATAATCACTTGAGAATTATATCAGAGCTTCTTCCAAGTCATGATGCTAGTTACATTGGCACTTTTAGCTTTACCATTGACTTTCATTTGGTCTCCAGCAGCATTTAAACTGGCATCAATATCATATACACGTCCATCCTGCGTATTAATCCAAATACCCTTGTTAAATTGTTTATTGCTAGTATCAGCAACCAGACCTTTAAGAGCTTCCATTCCAAAAATTGGCTGATTCTTCAGTTCACCTTGGCATTTGCTACATACTTCAGAATTTGCAACACCAGGTAAAGATCGATTTTTAGTAATGACAGCACTGTACTGTTGTGTTTTAGAATTCTTGCGAATCACGATGTCTGAAACATAATAACCAGTACGATCATCAATAACTTTCCAAGTGCCAATTAACGGATCGAATGGCATAGCGGCTAATGGATTGATTAGCCCAAAAAATAATGCAGTAGCAGCAAAAAATTTACGGTTCATAAAAAGTATTTACAATTCAAAGAAATAAATAAGCACGGCTGTGCTCAAAATTGGCGAGAGTATAACAATTATTTTTCTATTAAGACATTAATTTCATTAGATTTAAATATATATCTGCTAGCTATTCCCAAAATTAATCAAAGATTAAAATCAAGATATCATCATTTTTACAACGTTCACTTACCTTACTATCAAGCCAAAATCAAAGAAAACCATGACATGTAATAATGAAGTAACGCTACCCAACCAACCCATCCCAGTGATGGGTTTTCTTTTGAAAAGGCCAGCATTGGTGTAGATCTGGTTCAAATTACTTTTTATTTTACCAATAATATGAAAAAAGGAAGGGAATATAGGGAATTTCATGCAGATAAAAAAATAGGTTTTATGATTTTTAACTTTAACAAACCCAATTAAATCATTGTTTTTAAATAATTATTTTTGAAATAATTTTAACATTAAGTTCTGAATTCTTTAGATACCACCTAAAATCATTGTATACTACCCTTTTCTTATGAAGTTTGGATGCATCAATATTGGATTGGGCATTCTTCAAGTGAATTTCGATGAGTACCTTATTACTAATTACCTCCGCTCCAACCTCGATCTATGCCTGGCATGCCTTGGGTCTTGCTCAGGCCTTGCACGCTAAAAACCAGCCATTTCGCGTGTTCTTCTATCAGGACGGTGTTGCTGTAGCAAATGCCTTGCAATGGGTTCCGGATGATCAGCGTAACTTGACCGAAGAATGGCAGAAACTGGCGATTCGCTTACCGGTATGCGTGAGTGCTGCGTTGGCGCGTGGTATTAGCGATGAAGAAAATGCCAAACGACATCAAATTAGCCAACACAATCTTGCGCAAGGCTTTGAACTGGTTGGTCTGGGTGAACTTGCCGATGCAGTACAGTCAACACAACGTCTGATTCAATTCTAAGACGATATTTTTTTGGTATTTGTTGCTTTTAAAAGGTAAATTGTGTGAAATCTGTACTCGTTATTCTGACCCAAGCCAATCTGGCCAATCTGCAGGTGCATGAAAGCCTGTCTGCCACGATGGTACTGGCAACTTTTGGCTGTGAAGTGAAAGTTTTACTGCAAGATGCAGCCTTAAGTTTACTCAATGCCGAACTGCCATTTGATCAGCTTAAACATGCCTTTAAAGTGGCATCCAATATGGTCGATAGCTTTGAATTTTATGACCTTAGCCCGATTTTGATTGAAAACAAACATCAACATTCACACTTTGTAGCCAATGCTCAACAGGATATTGAATTTGTTGAGTTAAATCCTGATTTCATTCAAAGTTTTGATTTTGTATTGTACTGGTAAAGTTGAAGAGTAAACTGATTATGTCGAATAAAAGCTTATATTTGGTGCAAAGTACTTTTTCAGCAACCCCGAATGTTTTGAGCAAATTGCAACAGGTTTATAGCCCTGAAGATACGGTTGTGATGATGGGGGAATCGGTCCTGCAACTACAGCATCCATTTCTGCAACCATTGGACAAGGTGTATGTACTGGACACCGATGCGGAAATCCTGGCGGGACAAACAACCAAAAATTTACAGCTGATTTCTTATGCAGAATTTGCAGATATTTGCCTCAACTATACCCGCTGTATTCGCTTGAACTAATTTGAGATTTATGATGAATTTAGAACTCGATCAAGATGGTCACTTAATCGATTACACCATTTGGAATGAAACGGTGGCTCAAGAGTTGGCAAACTCTCTGGAGCTACAACTTACAGCGTGGCATTTTGAAGTTTTGCATGCAGTACGCCAGTTCTATCAACAGTTTGGACATTCACCGGCAACACGCCCACTGATCAAATTCCTGATGAAAACCGTCAGTGCCGATATCAATAATGCCGTCTTGCAAGAGCAATTTAAGACCGGTCTGGTAGCACGTCATTTAAGCCGTCTGGCAGGCATTCCTAAACCGCCGAATTGTCTATAAATCCTGAAGGAAAAGATTTAGGATGATATTTTGTGCTGTTCCCGATAGTCGTATTCATCTCACGTCAGTTCAACTTTAACCTGCCTGGCATGCAGCGTTTCATGACACTCAGAACATACCCGTCACGGGATCACTTTATGACCACATCTTTTATACATATATTGCATCGGCTGTCCTAAATCTTCATTCATCCATTGATCTGCCCAATGTGCCATAGACATTAAAAAGGGATTCAGTCTGCATCCAAACCCTGTTTTTTACAGTCGACTGCCAACCAAGTTTTTTTAAAAGTGAATTTTATCCCGATTTTCCTCAATAATTTTTAACCATGCCCGTGTTGCAGGGTTCATGGCAACGGTGGTATTCCAGGCCATGCTCAGCGTCCAGTTCAGATGCGGGCTTTCCAGCAGGCTGATGTTAAATTTCTCCTGATCCAGCTGTTCACAGTAAATTTTTGGTAACAAAGCAATCCCGACATCCGACTCGACCATTTTGGCAATAAAGTCCCATTGGCTACTTTTACAAACCACATGCGGTTCAAAACCGACGTAATTCGCTGCCTGAATAATCATATTGTTTAAAGTGAAGGAATCATCATAAAGCAAAAAAGACTCTTCTTTTAATTCAATCAATTTTACGGTTTGTCGATCCTTCCACTGGGTATCTTTTCGAGAAAGCAAACATAAGGGCGAATCCATAATAGGAATACCGCTCAGTACCGGTTTTAAATGTCCCAATAAAATGCCAACATCGACTTTTTTCGCCAAAATGGCATCTTCAATCGCAGCTGCACCGACTTCCAGAAAACTTAATTCGATATGTGGATATTGCTTGTGAAACTTGGCAATTAAACTACTGAGTAAAACTGAACCTAATGGCGGTAAACCTAGGGTTAATTTGCCCTGTTTGAGCTGCCGGATTTTAGCCACTGTTTCAAAAATACGTTGCTGTTGTTCCAGTATGACCAAAGCATGTTGATACACTTGTTCACCAGTATAGGTTAAGGCAACATCCCTTTTACGCCCGGCTTCTCCCTTATGAAATAAAGCCACACCAATTTCCTGTTCCAGGTGATGTATGGTCTTACTGATGGTGGGCTGGGTCACACACATCTCCTCTGCTGTTCGGGTAAAACTTTGCAATTGCACGATTTTAACGAATACGCTCAGACTCTTAATATCCACCTATCATTCCATTTATGCATAATATTTTTTTTATTATTCATAATATGAACACATGGTCAAATTTAAAATACCTGCAAGTTTTTATATTTTCTGATTATGTCTACTTCTTCACGTTCTGCTCCATCAATTTATATTACTCAGGTGGTATTACAGCTCAGTCTGCTGATCTTCATCTGGTGGATTTCCTCACTGATACAACATGCGCTCAATTTACCGGTTTCTGCCGGAGTTATTGGCCTGTTACTGGTGTTAATGGCTTTACTGAGTGGCCTGTTTAAACTGCAATGGATTAAAACAGGTTCAGATTTTATTCTCGGTGAACTGGTGTTGTTATTTATTCCCTGTGTAGTCGGCATCATTAAATATAAAGACCTGCTTTTGACCCAAGGCTGGCAACTGATTTTATCAGTCGTGATCGGCACTTTCTGTGTGATGCTGGCTACAGCCTATAGCGTATATTTCGGTTTTAAACTGGAAGCCCGTTTAAAGCATAAATCACAATCCCGACACCTGTTAGAACAGGGAAAATAATATGAACCTGACTGCGCTTATATGTTTTCTCGGGACACTCATCTGTTATGTACTGGCTAAAAAACTGCATAAAAAATATCCCTACATGCTGTTGGCACCCGGTATTTTTGTGCCTCTTATTCTGGTGATATTGATGCTGGCGTTCAATATTTCCTATGATAGCTATATGGTGGAAAATCAATGGCTGATCTGGATGTTGGGACCTGCGACCATTGCCTTTGCCATTCCGATTTATGAATATCGCAAAGTCATTACAGCACATGCCTTGTCGATTGGTTTAGGCATTGTGGTGGGCATGATTGCCGGTGTGATCAGCGCATTTTATCTGGCAAGATTATTTCATTTTGACCAGGCCACGTCTTACAGTTTAATGGCCCGTTCCATTTCTACGCCCTTTGCCATGGAACTCACTTCCCATATAGGCGGTTCGGTTGAACTGGTGATTTTATTTACCATGATTACCGGGATTGCGGGTGTAGCGATGGGAGATATGCTTCTACTGGCACTCAAACTCAATTCACGCTTTGCTCAAGGCGCGTCTTTTGGGAATGCGGCACATGGTTTTGGTACCAGTAAAGCCTTTATGCGCCATCGTGAGGAAGGTGTGGTGGCCTGTTTGACCATGGTACTTGCAGGGGTATTTATGGTGCTGCTGGGACCGGCAATTATTTCCATGGTCGTGACTTATTTATAAGTGATAATGCCCATGATACGGAAGTGATGCTGTTGAGGTGATCAGGCTGCTCACTTCCTCTTTTTAATCATGGAATGGTTAAATAAAAACTCGCTACAATAAAACTCAAAAGACTCACCGCCTCGCAAATTTCAATACTCGCCCCTACCGTATCACCGGTAATTCCCCCAATACGCTGGATAAATTTATACCTTAAATAAAGCAATGTACCTAGCATAGATAAAGCACACAGCATTCCAGCCCATCCCCAATACACTGATGTTAGTAAACTTAATACACATACAATAATGGCGGCAGTTTTCGGAATAAATTCTGCAATTGAAGTGCCTAAACCTTTTTGGCGCACATAAGGGGTGGTTAAAAATAAAAATAACGGCGCTAAACGACCCAATAGCGGAAATAAAATCAGGGCTGAATAGTATTGCTGTTCCAATAATACATACAGTGCCGACCATTTTATTAGGCATAGAATGATTAAACTCAGCACCCCTATTGGCCCACAGCTCGGGTCTTTCATAATAGCTAAGGTACGTTCAGGATCACCAAAACCACCAACCCAGGCATCAGCAGTATCAGCCAGACCATCCAGATGCAACCCGCCTGTCAGCCAAATCCATAGCACTAAAATCACACTACTTAATAAAATAACGGGGATCGCCTGTAAAAGATGGGCAAGTGCAAATAAAATCAGGCCAATAATCAGTCCAATCACAGGATAAAACAGCAAAGATTGAGCATTTTGCTGTTTGCTCGGCATCTGTTTTAATTGAACTGGAAATATCGTTAAAAACTGCAGTGCAATAAAAAATGGCGTCATGCTGATTGCTCCACATATTCAATGCTTAAATCATCATGTAGAATGAAATGATTGAATTGCCCCAGTTCAGCAGACATTTTTAAAATATTGTCCAAGGGTTGATTGAATGCCAGACATTTTAACAGTTTAATCACCCCACCATGCGTGACCACCATTGCATGTGCAAATTGATTGTGCTGCATGGAACCCTGAATTTGTTGCAGCGCATGTAAAATACGCTGCTGAAACTGCTGCATTGTTTCTGCATTGGGTGGACTAAATCGGGTTGGAGTTTCCCAGAACTGCGCCAATACATCCGGCTGCTTTTCATAGATCTCTTGCGTAGAAACAGCTTCCCAATCGCCAAAATGCATTTCCTGCAAATTTCGATCTAGAATAAGTTCAAGCTTTAAATTGCTGGCAATTTCATCTGCAAATAAAGCACAGCGCTGCAAAGGCGAACTAAACACAATATCCCAGGGGTTAGGTGAATTATTTTTTAAGAATTGATCTACCGTTTGTTGCATTTGCTGCCAGCCTGAATCCGTCAAGGCGTCATCAGTTGAACCACGCAAAGTATGACTCAGCTCGGTCTCGCCATGACGCAGCAAATCAATCCTGTACATCTTAAATCATCCTTAAATCTAGACAGATTAAACTTTTTCACCTGTCACGGCGGCTTCGGCAAAAGTTGCCATATTGTTATGCAGGCTGCATGCTAACTTGATGATTCCTAAAGCTGCCCCGGCACCACTGCCTTCGCCCAGGCGTAAATTCAGTTTCAGCAAAGGGTTGGCATTCAGTTCTTGCAATAAACGTTGATGACCGTATTCAGCAGACTGATGTCCAAACAGCATCCAGTCACGTACAGCCGGATTTAATCGTACGGCGACTAATGCAGATGCTGTGGTGATAAAACCATCAACCACCATAGGCAAACCCAGTTGTGCACAGCGAATATAAGCACCGGCCATTGCAGCCACTTCCAGTCCACCCACGGCGCACAAGGCTTTAAATGCATCATCGCCTACATATTCCTGGTGTAATGCTATCGCACGGTTAATGACATTTTTCTTATGGTTGAGCTGTTCTTCACCGATCCCTGTCCCTACACCGGTCAGTTGCTCAGCAGGCTCATTCAGCAAAAAACAGGCGACAGCAGAAGCAGAACAGGTATTGCCAATACCCATTTCCCCAGCCACATAGATTGAAGCACCCTCTGCAACTGCCTCATCTACACTTTTACGACCAAGATTTAAAGCTTCTATACATTGTGCTTCAGTCATGGCCACTTGTTTGGCAAAGTTGGCCGTACCCGGGATAATGCAATAACGTTCAACGCCTGCATATTCATAGGCATCACCGACTGAACCACAGTCAATCACTTGCAGTCTGGCATTGTATTCCTTGGCAATTACGCTAATACAGGCTCCACCGCTGGTGAAATTTTGCAGCATTTGGCGAGTTACCGCTTGCGGATAGGCTGAAATGTTTTCTTCCATCACGCCATGGTCACCGGCAAAAATGGTAATCCACGGTTTATCAATGTTCGGGCGCTGATTGTTTTGCAAACAGGCCAACTGAATTGCAACATTTTCCAGTTCAGAAAGTGAACCGGTTGGTTTGGTTAACTGTAATTGACGCTCTGCAGCCTGCAGTCGGGCTTCTGCACTTGGCGTTTTACACGCATCTAACCACCAGTTCATTATTTCTCTCCTTTTAAAATCATGGGAAAACCAGCTACACAAAAAATCACCTTATCGGCAAGCTGTCCAAGTTGCTGATGTAAGCGGCCAGATTCATCTACAAACTTGCGGCTGATCTCACCCATGGGAACAACGCCCAATCCAGTTTCATTGCTCACCAAAATGATTTGTGATTGCAAACTTGGCAGCACATCCAGTAATTTTTCACATTCTACAGCTTGCAGATTTTCATCTTCATGCATTAACAGATTAGTCATCCATAGCGTCAGGCAATCGACCAGGATCAGCTGATTTGCTGCGTCAATTTGCTGCAATCGCTCTGCCAGTGAGAAAGGCTCTTCAATCAGCTGCCAATGGGCAGGACGCTGCATTTGATGATGATAAATCCGTTCCTGCATTTCCGTATCTAAAGCTTGAGCCGTTGCAATATAACTGACTGGTAAACCTGAATCTTTTGCGGCTTGTTCCGCAAGACGACTTTTGCCGGAACGCGCGCCGCCTAAAATGAGTTGAATCATGCCTCACCCAAAATAACTTGATGGTATGGTGTTAATGGCCCCTGCAAGGTTTGGGCATGATAGGTCCCAAAAGTTAATTGCTCGGCCTGAAATTCAAATTGCTGCTGTGAAATATTTTGCATGCGCTCAAACACTGCATCACTATTGATTTTGTCTTTATACAGACCCAAAGTGATATGAGGACAATATTGCAACGCTGCGACTTCTGCTGAACAGGTATATAACTGTTGACGAACCTCGGCCAGGCTTCCTTCAATATCCTCAATTTCAATAAAAAGTGCGCTTTCAAAACTATTTAAGTTCCTTGTCTTCAATTTAAATGAAGATTTTTTTTCCCGGTTTAAAAGTTCAATTTGCCGTTGTAATCGTTGCTGGCTAAAATCGTCATCCCAAACCTGCTGGTGAGTGGTCAAAAAACCGCAAATAAACAAGGTGATATGAAACTGGCGCGTATTGGGCGTAAACAGTAGGTCAGAAAAATGCTGACGTAAATGGTCTAAATAGAGCAGCAATTCAGGCGACTGGATTTCCAGATACCAGAGTGAATAATCCGTGCGCCCCTTATGCCACTCAGGATAGTCCTGTGCAAGCGTGGGCACAACTGGCATTGCAGGCTTTAGAAACACATAAAATTCACATTAAATTCAATCACCTTATTTAACCATGAATTTGATGCAATTAAATAAAGCATTGGCTTAACAATATTCAGCCTATGCTGAAATTTATTCAGTTCTTCAAGCATATTCCTGATGCGACCACATTTCGGCATAAAGTCTATGTTCGCCTTGGGCACGTCGATCGACGATTTCCTTTAGCTCCGCCTGTTGTTCTGCGTTGATTTTTACTCCACATTGGCCTAGTCGTCTCAGAGATGTATATCTTCCAATTAGTTCTATCACAGAAAGGCTTCGTGTCGATGTAGAAAGTGAAAGTGAAAGTGAAAGTGAAAGTGAAACTATAAATAATATTGTTTTACTGGGTGATTACAATGTCGAGCCTTACGACAAAAGAATTGTTCACCATTTACAGTCATCTAGAGAGAAAGAGCTGGTACTTACCCGCACCTGCAGGTTTCTTTCTTTTCCGCTCTCTAATATCACTGAAACAAATCATCACGCCGTCAGCCCGGTTTGGTGACAGTACACCGTCAGGCTGCTTATTCACTAAAATTTTGCCTGCACCATTTTTGCTATAGGTGGGTTGTGAAAGTTCGCGCTTAAGTTGTTCAAGCTCTTGCTTATCTATGTCTTGTGTTGAGAGTGAAATAAGACTGTCTGGGTCATATTGCATGTCCTGCAAAGCTCGATAGGTATTCTGGAATCGAAGACGCAGCGACCACTACATCTGGGCTTTAAGATTGGCGAAGAAGTCCACGTTTTTACGCGCCTCAACCATCTCCTGCTCGGGGTTATGTACTGCACCTGATCCCCGGAAAGGATTAGCCTCAATTTCTGACATCCCCCTCACTTGATTTTGCTCATTAATGACGCGAGCATCACCGCATACACCAGCTCCTAACCCATCCGCATCGTAGAAGAACAAATTCAGTTTTAGATCCAGGCATGCATCGATAGCTTTTTGCGTGGTACCAAAAATGTCATCACCAACGCCTGACCATGTATCCAGGTATTGCAATACAATCCCGTGACGAGCCGCAAAAAAGTTTTTATCCTTACCTTCATCTGCTACATCCAGTGCACCGTTACGCTCACCAGAAGGCTGAATACCGAGCTCAATATGAGAATCAACAGCAGCTTCAACCCATGCGGAGGGGATCAGCATGCCTTCAACCGATGCTGCGTAATCAATATCTACTTCTTGAGCCAAAACGACGTCATCAAGTGTGGCCTTTTGCTTTTCATACCATGGATAAAAATCAATTTTCCATGTAGCTCAGCCAGCCAATTCTTATCAGGATTAGCCCTCCAAGGCATGGTAAAGACGGCGTAACGACCGCTAAAACGATCCTGGTGAAAGCGATCGCCGATACCATTGGGAGTAGAGAGCAGTCATATCACTATAGATGATCTCGCCATCTTCATCGCACTCAACACCAATGTGATAAAGCTCATGTTCAATCAAACGACAAAATTCACGATCTGAAGCTTGCTCACAAAATGCAGCATCAACCGTAATCAAATATTGAGGTACGAAACCGAACCAGTCGCGTATCTGCTGTTCCTGGCGTGCCTGCTTCCATCCGCCTTGGTTAAACATGACCTTTTCACATTGCCACAGCACCATACGTTTTTTAGCTACGGCGGCAGATGATGCCCAAGCAAATGCAAGGAACTCTTCATTGTCGTGAAGTAGCTCAGCAATATGATCATGATCCGGGTTATGGAGTTCACCACCAAGGGTCAGCCAGTTTTTGACAACCCATTCTTTTAATTCCACGGCGGGCGCTAATAAAATCGCTTCTTCTTCCTCAGCCTGATCAATCAGATTCGATGGTGGGAATGGTCTGAACTGGTCCATAAGATGCCTTTAAATTTCTCAGCCACATCGTAGCTCGACCCATATTGATGTCTGCAGGTAAAAACTGCTGAAACCGATATCCCATTTCTTCAGCATGGTCATACCGGTCGATGCTCCAGGCTTTTGTAGCCAGCTTACCTTTACGACCACCTGACCAAGGACCACCCGCAATTTCAATCAGCATTCGATATTCAATAAGGTGAAAATCAAACCGCCAATGCTTAGTGCTTTTGAAGTGAAAATACTCTTCATATTTAATTTCCATGCGATCAAGGATTTCTTTGAGTCGATCGAATGCTTCTAAGTATTTTTCACCGGCTTTGGGTAGTGGTCTGGTACGAGATTTCTTTTTAAGTGGGCCTTTATCAGTTAAGGCTTTGTATTGATCAGGATTCATATAAAGCAAAGCGCAAATTCTTAATACGCTCTCTCAACTTAATCATGATGCCGTCAATTGCCAGTAACTCATTTCGAGTCAACCCAGCCTGACTGAGATTTTGATACTTAGACAGCTCAGCACTGCAAAATTCTAAGTCTTGTTTCGCTTGTACTTTGTCTGTCATGAGTACCTCAAAATAAAAAACCCAGCACTCAGGCTGGGGCTGTCATATTGTTTATTTTACTGATGCAATGCCATTTCCGCACTTTTGGCTAAAAATGCCGAACGGCTTAAGTGTTGTTTCTTGGCCACAGCATCAATACGCTTCACCAAAGCTTCCGGCATACTGATATTAATACGAACAGACTTGGTATTTACCTTTGTCGTATCAATATCAACTAACAGCCAAAAACCACCTTCAAATCTCTCATCACCTAACCATCGCTCTGGGCTTGATGGTACAGGTAACGGAATATCTTCACCATCAAAGTGAACCTCAACCGCTTCCTGCGCCATGCGCTGGATGTCTTGCATTTCATCCGCAGCACTGAAACACCCTTCAAAGTCAGGGAAAGTTAAACCGTATGCAGCATCTTCATCTTTATGAACATATACTGGATATAACATATTTACCTCCATTCCCAACCAGCCTGTTTATATATATTGCGTAGAGTACCTATCGGCATATCTTTACGTGGATGTGGCACCACAACATGACCGGGTTTATCGGGATGCTTATACTTTTCATGGTCGCCTTTACCGCCAACCTTGTACCAGCCTTCCTGCTCCAGAGGCTTAATAATGTCTTTGCTGTTCATTGTGTAATTATACACAACATTATTTCAATAAGGAATAGAAAAAGAAACCCCGCCAATATCTAGTATGTAGCGGGGTTTTATGTGCCGTAATACGTTCGGCAAAACTTTAAGCAAAAAAAAACCTGCATCTTGGGGAAGGTGCAGGTTATAAACTGAATTTAAGTAAATAATGTGGAGATTTACTTAATTTCCAACTAAAATACTCTGGATTACGCTACCTTTCAAGTTTTATTACAATATAATTTATTGATTTGTATATATTTAAAAATAATATTATTTTATTTAACTTCTTTCAAACAATCCCGACACACCTTGATTTCTTCATCATCAACCGTGTAATCGATTTCAGTCGCACCATGTAGGCCAAATAAACACATTAAGAATCGGAGCATTACTTTTCTCCATGCAAAAAAAAGCCCACTTAGGGAATACGATGTGGGCTTATAAAATAATGACCTTAGGGAGTTATTTAGAAACTACAGGAGTTTCTGTGAACAATTATACATATATCAACTAATATTTGATATTTATTTAAATCAAAATTTAAACTTTTGTTATATTTTGCTATCTTAGTCACACAATTTTCAAAAATAAAGAACCCCACCATGAAAAAGTATATTTTTTGGGCACTTTTAATGCTTCTTGCAATCTCAAGCTTAGGGTGCTTTGCTATATCAATCATTTCTAAAGACACGTTATTTGCAATACTCGGGGCTTTGCTTGCCTTGGCTGCACTTTTAACTTATCTAGAAATAAAATCCATCCATAGCGATCCATTTTTTAAGTAAGTATTTTAATTAGGTCGAATTCGCCATAATTAGAATCTGGAATACTTTTCGGAATAATTTGTTGTTAAAAATGTGACCCCCTCATTTGTGAAGGTACCATGCAAAAAAAAGCCCACCTCGAGAACATTGGTGGGCTTAAACTAAGGACCTTGGAGGGTCATTCAGAAACTACAGCTGTTTCTGGCTGCCATCATACATACTTATTCGTGAATTTTCTGTGAAAAAAATTAATTAAAATTTTAAATAATAGAAAATAAATCAATATATTATAAAAAATTAACTAATAATGTATCAAATATTAAAAAAGCCCGTTTTTGGTTTCACTCTTATGTTCAATCAGTGATTCTTGATATAGAATCAAATCATAAAGCCGCTTAATGCGGCTTTTGTTGTTTTGAAGGAATTGAATAAGTGAGTAATAATGTGAGTAACAAGTAAAAAATCACCCAAATTAATAGTTTAAAATAATGCGATTATTCATCAACAATATCAGCAAATTTAGCATCTAAAACGCGTGCTAAATCTTGTGGGTTTAACCCAACATCCAATCCCCTTTTTCCACCACTAACGTACATGGTTTTAAGGTTTTTAGCACTCTCACATATAATTGTTTTTAAACGTTTTTTCTGTCCAACCGGGCTAATTCCACCGACCAGATAACCTGTTAAACGTTCAGCATTTTTAGGATCAGCCATCTGTAATTTTTTACAGCCTACAGCCGCTGCCACTTTCTTTAAATTTAATTGATGATTGACCGGTAAAACTGCTACAAAGTAGTTCTTATCATCGGTGACTAATAAAGTTTTAAAGACTTCTTCAACGCTGAGCCCCAGTTTCTCAGCCGCTTCTAGACCAAAGCTTTTCGCATTGGCATCGTGTTCATATTCATGGATAGAAAATTCAATTTTATTGGATTTTAAAACTTTACAAGCTGGTGTCATTTTTTTGAGGATATTAATAACGAGATAAGTAAATTATATGCCCTTTAGAAACGAATGTTTAGATTGCTTAAGCTATTTTAGATTCATCTTTTAAATCACGTGACTCTACAAAAACATTAAAAAATCATTTTAGGACTTATATTTTAAAATCGAATTATGGACATAGCTAAAATCTAAGCCTAAGCAAGTGTGAGGTGATTCCCTATTCTACTGTCGACTAGACAAGCGGTTATTGTGATGTTGGTGTTGGGTATTGGTCTTCCTTTACTTGTTATCTCTAATTCATATACTTTTATTTGAAAAACTGGCTTTATCTTAGCAACCTGCTATAGCGCGATACTCAGGTTTAAATCAAAACTGTTAAAAATATCCTTTTTTAGTTTTAAAAAGTAGATCCTACAACAGTTGATAAAAAGCGTGGATATTGCATCCACGCTTTTTGGTTACATTAAAATTAATGAGCTAAATTTCTAAAAATAAGTTTAAGACTGTCTAACATTTTTTCAATTTGCAACGGGGTCAAACCTTCAAAAGACTGATCTAAAACAATATGACTCAGATCGTTAATTTTTTGTACCATTTGCTCGCCCATATGAGTTAAAACGACACGGGTAATTCGCGCATCGTCTTCACAACAATAAGTATGTACCAAGCCTTCATCTTTTAGACGATAAATAATTTTCGTAGTCGTCGACATCTTAAAAATCAGCATCTCGGATAGCTCGGATACACTCGCATTGGGCTTGGACTTTAAAGCCAACAAGATACGCCGACGAGAATTGTCTAAACCATATTTTTTTAACGCATGATCCACATTCTGAACATATTGAGAATGTACCTGAGTAATCCAGTAGTATGGAAAATTATCCAGATTAAACTCAGATGCTGCAGAAAAAAATTTACTGTATTTTCTTGTCATGTCAAAAAACCTCTAACTTATTGTTGTAATTTAAATTATTTTAATGTTCCAAATTTTATTTAAAGTCATTTTTTTAGCAATACATATTAAATTATTTTTATTGCTCATTCAAAAATTAAGTCTCCCATAAATTGTGTAAAAAATCTACAAAATTTGTATAAAATAAAAGCCCGACATCATGTCGGGCCTTTTCGTATTTGATGCTTAGATCTGACTCCTATCGTACATCACCTTGCTGATCTAAGAATTTTTTCTTTACTTCTATTTATTTTTTTATTGCTGAACTTCCTGTTCCTGTATGATTTGGTCACAGGAAAAATCTATTACACTAATCCGTAAACACCTTAAATTCCTGTGTGCCATAACGTATAAAAATGATGAATTTTACATCCAAGCTATCAAGATCATTCATATATGTTCTTCAAAAAAGAACGGGAAATTTTCCATCTCTGTAAAAATAAGTGCTTTTTTAAATATATTTATTGATAGAAAATTTCCAAATAGAACAGCGCACAATACTTTATAAAGACACACCGAACTTCTTGAATATGCTGGCACGGCGTTTTGGATGAATATTGGCTTTATTTAAATCACCTTTATAATGGTCGAATACACGTTTATCCATCATTTTAAACCAGAGCGATGGAATTAAAGCTGGTAATAACATGGTGGCATAACCACTTGGCAATTCAGGTGCTTCATCAAAGTGACGTAAGGCCTGAAATGGACGTGTCGGATAGGCATGATGATCGGAATGACGCTGCAACTGGTATAAAAACAGGTTGGTAGTAATATTGTTATTATTCCAGCTATGCTCAGGCATGGTGCGTGTATAAGTTCCATCTTCCTTTTTGTCACGCATTAGACCGTAATGTTCAATATAGTTAATAATCTCAAACAAACTGATGCCATAAAAAGCCTGCGTGGCCAAATAAGGAATTACATCTTTACCAAATAATTTCAGCATAGCGGCATGGAAAGCGGCACTCATCGCCCAACCTTGAAACAGTTCATTTTCCTTGCTAAAGAAAGATAAGCCTTTACGTTTTAAACGGTTCTTTTCAATTTCAATGGACGATTTAATTCCACCAAATACCGTTCTTGGCCAAAACTCATAGAAGCTTTCACCCATTTTCGAAGAAGCTGGATCTTCAGGCGTTGCAGCACGCTTATGATGTCCATAAGGATGTTCAACCCGAAAGTGATTATAAAACAGCGGCGCTAATGTGGCATGGGCAAGATAATGATCCTTTTTATGTGGTCGATGCGACAGCTCATGTGCTGTATTCACGCCTACACCATTAATCGCGCCCATGGAAATACCGAGCAGGATCTGATCCAGAAAAGAGGTTTCTTTACGACTTACCACATAGCCAGCAAAAAGATTGGCTGCCATCTGCAAAGGAATAAACAGTTTTACAATACGGTCATAATAAGGGTCTGCTACAAGTGACTTAATTTCTTCATCATTGGGATTATTACTGTCATCGCCCACAAGAGCATCAACCGTTGGAATAATCACATGCAGCAATAAAGGACCGCCCAAGGCAAATATTTTTTTCGTGGCTTTAGGACCAAACTGATAGCCAGCCAAAATCCCCATACCGATCACCGGTAAACCGGGGCTCAGCAGCCACCAATAACGTTTTTTGTCGAGGGCTAAGCCTGAAGCATTAGGCAGGGTCTGAAGTGTGGCTTGATTTAAATTTACTGGTGCATTCATGCTGGCGATCTTCCCTATTTTTTGTTCTAACGTTATATTTCTAGAAATAGGTCCTCAAGAACAGTTGTAAACGTCCAAAAAAGCTATGCAAACGTCCTTGGCATATCTAGCCAATTTTTGACCTAAAAACACATGCGGATATCAATCAAGGCTTTTTATAATTTTTATTCAATGATGACAGAACGATAAGACATGGATGCCTTAAGTAAAATTTTTGACGATATTCATCTGAATAAATCTGAATATATTTATTTAAAACCGCAAGGTCACTGGGCTTATGCTTATCAGGAACAGGATGCCATGATTGGCTATGTGGTTCTGGTAGGCACACTCAACATTCAGTTTGAATCAAAGAAAATGCTGCAGCTTGAGGCGGGAGACTTAATCCTGATTCCTTCAGGGCAAAACCATACCTGCCGAAGTAATA
The DNA here is from genome assembly GCF_013418145.1 of Acinetobacter sp. YH12201. Classification (NCBI taxonomy): domain Bacteria; kingdom Pseudomonadati; phylum Pseudomonadota; class Gammaproteobacteria; order Moraxellales; family Moraxellaceae; genus Acinetobacter; species Acinetobacter sp. YH12201. The sequence continues at coordinate 16,884 of NZ_VPCP01000027.1, forward strand.
ATAAAGACAATCTGGTTGAAGCACTTAATATTACCGGTCTTTTTGATGAAAAAAGGCAAGAAACCATTGAATTTGGAAGTACCAGCGGTGAACCAGCACTGATTCTGGCGATCCGCTGTCATATTGATACCATTATGGCACGTCCCTTACTGAATGCCCTGCCCGACTATATTCATATTCAGCATATTACCGGCAGCACTACCCCTGAATGGCTACAAATCGGATTACATTTTTTGGCCGTAGAAGCCTATCAAATTCGTCCGGGTCGCGACAAAATTCTCGATCATCTGGTCAGTATTCTTTTTATTGAATGTGTACGCGATTATATTGCCCAGTTAAGCGATTCCAATAACTGGCTCAGGGCTTTGGCACATACCGAACTGGCCAATGCTTTGGCCGCTATTCACGGTAAGCCTGATCAGGCCTGGACGGTAGAAAGTCTGGCTGAACAATGTTGTATGTCGCGTTCCAAGTTCGCCACCTTATTTAGCAGTATTGTAGGAGAAACACCATTGGCCTATTTACAGCAATACCGTTTCCGTTTGGCTTCACAGCATTTACGCGAAGGACAATTGTCGATACAGCAAATTGCCCATCGTGTTGGTTATTCTTCCGAAACGGCGTTTAGCCAGACTTTTAAACGCCTGTTTAATTTAACTCCGAGCCAATATCGCCAGCAGTTCCAGTAAAAATCAGGCTTGATCAGATGTGCCTGCATTCAAGGTATTCAGAATGGCCTGAACCGGGTCTTCACTATTGCTTGACAACAGCTGCTTGTGCATGGTGATGTGCTGCATCGCCTGAATTTGTGCAGTTTCAACGTTCATCAGTTTTTCAATTTCAGCAGCCAGATTTTCTGGCGTTGCATCATGCTGAATCAGTTCCTGAATGACCTTTTTCCCGGCAATAATATTCGGCAACGAATAATACGGAATCTTGATCAGGAATTTGACCAAATGATAGGTCAGCCAGTTTAGTTTATAAAAAGTCACCATCGGACGATGTAACAACATCGCTTCTAAAGTTGCGGTTCCCGAAGCCAATGCCACAATATTGGAAGCATTCATCACTTGACGGCCAATTTTCGATTCCGTATCGATATTTTCCAGCAAACAGACTTTAGCCACACAATCAGCAGGATATTGTTGCAGTAATGCTTCAATCTGCTGTTTGCGCGCCTCATTAATAGCTGGAATCAGAAACATATATTCAGGATGTTTCTGACTAACGATTTTCGCTGCATCAAGTACCAATGGGCCCAATCTTTCAATTTCACCACGACGACTCCCCGGTAACAGTGCAATGTGCTTGTGTTCCACATTCAAGCCCAGCTCCTGCTTGGCTTCAATCAGCGGGTTTTGCAATGGCAATTGACTGGCCAATGGATGCCCGACAAAAGCAGCTGGCACATCAAATTTTTTATAAAAGGTTTTCTCAAAAGGAAATAAACACAGTACCAGATCAATACTGGCTTTGATGCCATGTACCCGTCCCTGACGCCATGCCCAGACTGAAGGACTGACATATTGCACGGTTTTGATCGGTAAGTTTTTCTGTTTCAGGCTTTTAGATAAGCGTAAATTAAAGTCCGGTGCATCAATCCCGACAAACACATCCACCGGCTCTTTGCTCCAGATATCAACTAAACCATCACGCACGGCGAAAAGTTTTTTCAGATCTTTTAAAACTTCCACAATGCCCATGACCGATAAAATATCCATCGGATAATAGCTTTTGAAACCTTCAGCAATCATCTGTGGACCACCAATGCCTTCAAATTCAGCATCTATGCCTTGCTCACGAAAACTACGGATCAGTTTAGCGCCAAGGGTATCGCCTGAAACCTCACCAACTACCATCCCAATTTTTAGTTTTCTATTTTGCAAGTGTTTTTCCCCATACGTCCTGCGGCTGAATAGTTTAATATTTTAGCATAGTCCTTTGTCTTTACATGACTAAGCATTAATCTCTTCAAACTATAGCAAAACAATAAATTTAGTTGCCGTGTTGGGGGAAAAATTTGAGTTCGATACAAACATGGCTTCAGCAGGAAGTTCTAAAATCTTTTCAGACATAGATCAACAAACATTTTATTTTCAGCCTAATATTTTTCATTAATGTTCAGTTCTTCGCTCTTATACTTTGTCCCAATATATGGTTCCAGCTCAACTTAAAACCATAACGCTCTACAGCAGCCACCAGTTCTGGTTTTCAAGGACAAATCGCTTCATGGATATTTCATGAAAAAAATAGACTGCAAATTGTGACTATATGACCTATATGAATAGTTCCACTATAAAAAAGGCTATCGAAACTTTTTGTGAAAATGCATCACATAACAGTAGCCCAGATAGTGTCTAAGTTGAACTGCTATATAATCAACTTCCATTATTCCGATCTCTATTTCAAGAATTCATATCCTGCTGAATTTTCAATATTTAATTTTAATCAGACAAAAGTATTAACGCACAACATAAGAAAATAAAATCCCGCTTTATCTCTTTTTAGAATAAGCAAATCAATAATCAAGACAACGACTTATATGAAAAAGTCATAACATATGCACGTTTTTGATATTTGGCATATAACCATGTTTGGTCCATTAGAATTTATTTTAGCAGGTGTTTTGGTTGGTTTCTGCGTTGGGATTACAGGTGTCGGTGGCGGTTCTTTAATGACTCCTATCCTGATTAGCCTGTTTAGAATCGAACCACATATCGCCATTGGAACAGACTTGCTATATGCCGCTATTTCAAAATTCTGCGGGTCTTTAGTTCATGCAAAAAAAATGAATATTGTTTGGCCGATTGTCATCTGGCTTGCTGTAGGCAGTATTCCTGCCTCATTTGCAACGCATTGGGTACTAGAAAACTATCTCAGCCAATCCAGTAGCTATAAAGCTGTCTTAACCATGGTCCTAGGCTTTATGTTGACCCTGACCGGTGTTTCTATCATATTCCGTGGTCATATTGAACAATTTTTTAACAAGCTGCGTAAAGATGTACCTGTTGATATGACGCAGGATCTGGAAAAGGTTAACTTACAAGCCAAAGACAAACGTGCTTATATCGTGATTATGGGCATTGTATTGGGAATATTCGTTACCTTATCTTCAGTCGGTGCTGGTGCATTCGGTATTATGGCACTGGTTTTGATGTTCCCAAATTTACCCATGATCCGAATTATTGGTTCCGATGTGGTGCATGCTGTATTGTTGACTTTGGTTGCAGGACTTGGGCACATGAGTTCAGGTAATGTCGATTTACACTTGCTTGGCTGGTTATTGGTTGGTTCCATTCCTGCAATTGTAGTAGGTACTTTGATTAGTTCCCGCTTGCCGGAAAAAATTATCCGTAAGATTCTGGGCATTACCTTGTTTGCCTTAGGTATGAATTTCATGCTGCATCCAGTCAAGGCAAAACCTGTGGCGAAACCGGCTACCGCACAAGTGATCAGCATTGAAAAAACTGCACATGTTTAATTTAACTATACGATTCATCACTTTTTTTTGACCTATATATTGATCTTTTTTATAACATGGTGAATGTATATTCGTGTTATATTCAGGGGATGAAATAATTTTTTGTATGATCGAACCAGTGACGGCAATGAATACACTACAGTCAAAACCTATTACACAATCTGACATCGACGACGTGAATGTACAAAGCATTCAGCCTCTTGTAACTCCTGCAGAATTAAAAAAAGAGTTACCTTTGACTGAGCAAGCCTATCAAACCGTCCTTAAAGGCCGTGAAACTATTCGCAATATCTTGGATGGTAAAGACAAACGCCTGTTTGTCGTCATTGGTCCTTGCTCAATTCATGACACCGTGGCTGCACATGAATATGCCGATCGTCTCAAAGTTTTAAGCGAAAAAGTTAAAGATAGCCTTTATATCGTCATGCGTGTCTATTTTGAAAAACCACGCACCACGGTAGGCTGGAAAGGTTTGATTAATGATCCTGACATGAATGACTCTTTCAATATTGAAAAAGGTCTGCGTATTGGTCGTCAGCTTCTGGTTGAACTGAACGAGAAAGGATTACCATGTGCGACTGAAGCACTCGATCCAAACTCGCCACAATATTATCAAGACCTGATTTCATGGTCAGCGATTGGTGCCCGTACCACTGAAAGCCAGACGCACCGTGAAATGTCTTCAGGTTTATCTTCACCTGTAGGCTTTAAAAATGGTACTGATGGCGGCTTGACCGTTGCAACCAATGCCATGCAGTCGGTGAAACATGGTCACAGCTTCCTCGGCCTGAATGATCAGGGTCAGGTTTCTGTCATTCGTACCAGCGGTAACCAGTACGCACACGTAGTACTTCGTGGCGGTAATGGGAAGCCTAACTACGATGCAGGTTCTGTTGCAGAAGCTGAAAATGCCTTGGCCAAAGCCAAAGTCAGCAACAAAATCATGATTGATGCCAGCCATGCCAATTCCAACAAAGACCCGTACCTACAACCGCTGGTACTGAAAAACATTACTGAACAGATTCAGGATGGTAACAAGTCGATTGTTGGCATTATGGTAGAAAGTCATCTGAAAGGTGGTCGTCAGGATATTCCTGAAAATCTGGACAATCTGGAATATGGCAAATCGGTGACTGATGGCTGTATCGATTGGGAAACCACTGAAAAAGCCCTGCTCGATATGCATGAAGCTTTAAAAGACATTTTGCCAAATCGCTAAGAGCTAAAACGCCATCTGACCAGATGGCGTTTCTACTTTAACCTTAGGAAAAATTTTATCTGATGAATGAAATTGAACATGCACTCAGTCATATCGAAAATTTCCAGTTTATTCACGAGCATCTATTCACTTCTGCCCAGCCTAAGGCGGAACAGCTAAAGCTGATTAAAGAATACGGCGTAACTACCATTGTGAATCTGGGATTATCCGATGCAGTGCAGTATTTAGATCATGAAGATAAAATTTGTCTGGATTTGGGCTTAAACTATATTCAGCTGCCCCTTTCTCCAGAAACCCCTTCAGATGATCAATGCTTACTGGCATTAGATATGATTGATCATTTGGTACAGGAACAGATGGTGTGGGTGCATTGTGTCACCAATTACCATGTCAGCAGTTTGATGTATTTATATCGTCAATATTATATGGATATGGACATGCCTACAGCGCAAGAACTGATGCACAGTATCTGGGAACCGAATGAAACCTGGACCGGCTTAATCCATGCGGTAGCCCTACAACTGCAAGGTCGCAAAGCCACCCAAGAATTACAGCAGTCGCTGATCCATCCAGATCATTTTGGCTGATGCGAAATCAACACCGTTGCCATTGATAAAATCCCTTCCTGACGTCCGGTAAAGCCCAGCTTTTCAGTGGTGGTTGCCTTCACACTGATCTGGTTCACATTCACATCCAGCACATCTGCAATACTCTGACGCATTTCCAGATTATGTTTCGCCAGCTTTGGACGCTCACAAGCGACCGTAATATCTGCATTATTTAACACATAACCACGATCTAAAATCAGTTGATAGACATGTTTAAGTAGAACGCGACTATCTGCTCCCTTAAATTTTGCATCGGTGTCGGGAAAATGCTGTCCGATATCGCCCAGAGCCAATGCCCCCAATAATGCATCACAAAGTGCATGCAATACCACATCACCATCTGAATGGGCTTTTAAGCCTTGGTTATGTGGAATCTTGACCCCCGCTAAAGTAACAAAATCACCTTCTTCAAAGGCGTGTACATCCATTCCCTGACCAATTCGAATTTGTGCGACCACGTTAAGCATCCTTAAGAAATAAATGATTGAGATGTTGTATTCACGCTTTCTATTTCGCTATAGTTACAGCAGCGCAACATAGTGAAATTATAAGCGATCATGCTGGTGAATACCGATATTAATCTCATTAAAACATTAGGCACATTATTCAGTATTGGCTGTTTGTGCTCAACCATGGTATATGCTCAAGACATTGACTGTACACAGCCTGATACAGCCTCAATGAAAAATATTTGCGCTGACAGTTTTGCAAAATCACGAGAAAAACTCTCTAATCACTATATCACGGCTTTTTTAGTCAGCGATGCGCCGGTACATTTACTCGAAGATACACACCGTTTATGGTTTAAGCGCTTACAGCAATGTAAAAGCCTGGACTGTTATAAGCAGCAATTTGAAATACGCATTGAAGATCTGAATTTTTATACCTCATTGAACCAGACTTTGACCAATCATTATTTAAAATTTGAAAAGGGTCAATTTGCACATCAACCGGTACATTTACAGGTGCATCAACTGACCAAAGATAAAATTAAAATTGAGGGCGTGGCCTACCGCAACCCGAACAACAAATTAGAAACTCAAACGATTCCTTTTTTAGCCTATACCACAGCTGATCAAAAAAGCGAGATTGTCGATAACGAACACGATTGCAAATACCATTTCGATTTTAATAAAGCACTTTTATCGATTACAACCAAACAAAAAGGCTGTGAACGGTTTGCAGGTATATACCGGCTGTATGATTAAAAAGATTGAAGTTATTAAATAAAAAGACAGAGGTATGATGCCTCTATCTTTTTATTTAAAGGGCTACTTTACTTCAACTGATCGACCAGACAGCTTTCATAATCATTTAAAGCTTCATTCATTGTTGCAATCCATCGTGAGTCAGTCGCCATTACAGTCGGTTTGGATATTTTTGTATACGTACGAATAGGCTGTTTAGTGCTATTGGCATCATAAATTTCAGTTTCAATTTCAGTATTCAAGGTAATGTATGAAAAGCCGGGTTGCATCCACGACCAGAATTTGTTTACTTTAACCGTTAACACCAAATCTGGATTTTGAACTTGGGCTGCTGGCACAACTTTATAACCTGAGCGCAACAAAGCAGATTCAACACGTTTTTCGAACACGGAAACTACCGTTTCATCTCTTAAGAAAATGTCCCCCATGGCTTTACCATAACCGTTACGTTTACGGGCGATTGCTTTCGCTTTATCTGAGGCTGTCGCTTGCTGTAATCCACCTTTAAGCGAAGGAATATTGGCCTGTTTGGGCTTTTCTTCAAATACACGTTATCTTCGACTATTTTAATAACCGCAGTTTTAAGACCACTTTCCTGTGTATTGATCTGCTTCACTGGTGATTCCAGACATACCAAGCCACGGGTAGAAACACACCCTGTCATCCCCACAATTAAAACTGAACTTAATACAATTTTTGAAAAATATTCATAATTATCCATTATTTTAAGGTGATAACAATCAAATTATCATACCATCATTCGAATAATGAATCTTTATGTATTCAAAAGCATGAAGCCAATAACTCCATGCTTTTATATGATCAAACAGGATGCTGTGAAGCGATTTGCTGACTAATCATCACCGCTGTCGCTGCAGATAAAGTCCAACCTAAATGACCATGACCGGTATTATAAAAAATCCGTTCACGGCGACCTCGACTGACCATCGGCATCATGTTGGGCATCATCGGACGTAAACCTGCCCAAGGTACAACATTTTCAGTACTCATATTGAAATTCTTGTTGACCCAATCTGTCAGCGGTTGAATACGGTCTGCGCGAATATCCCGGTTATAGCCATTAAACTCAGCCGTGCCTGCAACACGCAGACGATCAGCACCTAAGCGTGAAGTCACAATTTTTGCACTTTCATCCAGCAGGCTCACCCACGGCGCATTTTTGACACTATCTTCATCATTCAGGTTCAAGGTAATAGAATAGCCTTTCACCGGATAGACATTGACCCGATCACCCAGTAAATTTGCCAAGTGATAGCTTCCCACACCACCACAAACCACCACGGCATCAGCTTCCAGTGATTCCACCACAGCTGCATCTAGGTGCATATTTTCATTGCTAGCATGGTAAAGCACAGTGACACCTTTTTTATGGTGTTTTACATCCATGACCTCCATACCAAACAGGTATTTTACCCCATACTTTTCAGAGGCTTCAGCCAAACCTTTGGTGAATTTATGGATATCGCCGGTCGCGTCTCCAGGGCAATAAAAACCACCATAATATTCACCTTTCAAGCTTGGTTCTATGGCTTTGATTTCTGCAGGAGTAACTGCCATTCTTTCCAGTCCACCCTTGATCAACAGGTCATTCACTTTGGTGGCGATCTCATAATCTAATTTGGTGTGGTAAAAATGCAAAATGCCGCGTTTTTCCAGATTGAACTGAATATTTTCTTTTTCAGCAACTGCAAATAAGCGCTCACGCGCTAAAAGTGCTATTTTAACGGTATCACGAGTATTGGTTTCATAATGTTTAATATTACCTAGAAACTCCATTAACCAGCCATATTTATGCAGATCAAAAGATGGGTTGAGTAATAATGGTGCATTTTTATTGGACATCCACTTAATACCTTTCAGTACGGTGGCTTTTTGATTCCAGACCTCTGCATTACAGGCAGAAAGTTGTCCGCCATTGGCAAATGAAGTTTCCATGGCAGGATACAAATGCTTATCCAAAACCGTGACTTTATAGCCTAAATTGGCGAGCTCGTAGGCAGTAGTAACACCCGTAATACCTGATCCAATCACAACAATATGACACATAGCACACTCCTTGGAAATGTAGATCTACATTTCTATGCGCCCCATCTGTCATGGTTACCTGAGAGCTTCGATCACATCGTTATAATCAATAACGCCGACCATCCCCTTCGGTGAGCATATATTTTTCTATGCTTCTCTCCAGATTTTTAAAATTATTACAGTCCTTTTGCCTGAGAGTTTCCGGGGTCGTTGCTCCTTCGGCGTGTTCACAGAAGAACATCTCTCCTGCAATAATTATTTATATTAATATGAGCAATTTTTATACCATGTGCGAGCACTAAATTCATTTATTTGTTAAGCACTGTTATCACACTATGAATAGACATATTTTTCAAATACTTGAAATTCAAACCAGTTTAGTTAAATGATATAGCTTAGGCTATTATTTTAAGGTTATGTACTTTTTTGAGTGCTTAACTTATACCTCTCAGCACTGACTTTGACATCTGTTGTAATTGCAAATCAATCAACGGTTGTCCTACATTGGCATGAATGGGATAAGGTTCGGTATGCTGCGTTTTAGCATAACCACACCGTGCATAATATTGAATCAGCTCTGTTCTGCTATCCAGCACCCACATTTCATAATGACTTAATGTAGGAAAGTGTTCTACTGCCATTTTCTCAGCATATTTTAAAACATGTTTGCCAATACCCTGATTTTGCCAAGCTGAAGCTACACAAAAAGTGCCTATTTCCACACTATTCTGCTGAAAAGTTAAGCCAATACATGCCACTAAATGCATTTGCCCATCTTCTATAGCTTCAGCTATATACAGATAAAAATTCTCTTGTGCCAAGGTTTGCTTTAGCTGCTGGGCATTAATCCTGTCTCCAGCAATAATATGCTGCTCACTGGTCCAGCTAGAACCTGTATTGGTACGATAGGCCTGATTGATCAACGCAACAAGAGTTTCAACATCATTGGCATTTGCCAGTCTATATTTTAATGCTTTCATTTTTTTCTAAAAATTTCTGTTTCATAGAAATTACCACAAATAATAGATAAAAAATCAGGCAATAAAAAAAAACCAGACTTGATATCTGGTTTTTTTATTAAATCATAAAAAGCTCATCACTTACTGCATTCGGGCAAAGCAGTGCTTTGTTTCTATTTATAGTTCATAGCTGACGCTATTCACCCACTGCGTTCGAGCAAAGCAGTGCTTTGCTCTTCACTTAGGCTCAATCGGAGTAAAAGGCACAACCACATCCGCATTTTGTGCACGATGGCGCATGAAGTGATCCATGAGTACAATGGCAAACATCGCTTCAGCAATCGGAGTTGCACGCACGCCTACACACGGGTCATGACGGCCTTTGGTCAATACATCGGTATCTTCACGATCGATATTAATGGTTTTACCCGGAGTGGTAATACTTGCAGTTGGTTTCAGCGCAATTGCAACACGAATGGTTTGTCCACTTGAGATTCCACCCAGAATGCCGCCAGCATGATTTGCCAAAAAGCCAGCTGTGGTCAATTCATCACGTGATTCATGACCAAACTGTTCAGCAACCGCAAAACCATCACCAATTTCAACGCCTTTAACAGCATTAATAGACATCATGGCATGCGCAATATCTGCATCCAGACGGTCAAATACCGGCTCACCCCAACCCACAGGCACATTCTCGGCAAGAATTTCCAGCTTCGCACCGCAGCTGGTACCTTGTTCACGTAATGAAGTCACTAAAGCTTCAAAACGTGGTACGGCATCCACATCACCACAGAAGAATGGATTATTTGGAACTTCATTCCAATCCAGTTTTTCAGCTTTTTCAGTACCAATCTGGGTCACGTGACCACGGATTTCAATACCGAATTTTTCAAACAGGAATTTCTTGGCAATGGCACCCGCAGCCACACGCATAGCCGTTTCACGCGCGCTTGAGCGACCACCACCACGATAGTCACGGAAACCATACTTTTGCGTGTAGGTGTAATCCGCATGACCTGGGCGGAATGTTTGCGCAATATTGCCATAATCTTTCGATTTCTGGTCGGTATTGCGAATCAGTAAACCAATCGATGTACCTGTGGTTTTACCTTCAAAGACACCGGAAATGATTTCGACTTCATCCGGTTCTTTACGCTGGGTTGCGAATTTAGAAGTCCCCGGTTTACGGCGGTCTAAATCTTTTTGTAAATCTGCTTCAGTCAGTTCGATCCCTGGTGGTACCCCATCGACAATCGCCATCAGGCCAACGCCATGAGATTCACCGCAAGTCGTTACACGGAACAGTTGTCCAATACTATTACCTGCCATGTTGACAACTCCTTATGCTTGAACAGATTGTACAAATAAATCACGGTATTTACGGCACTGCTCTGCTGTCAAAGCAAAAATGCCTGAACCACCATTCTGGAAAGTGAGCCAATGGAAATCTACAGTATTAAAGTTCTGTTTCATCGCCCATTCAGAGTTGCCCACTTCAATGACAATCAAGCCATCTTCAGTCAGGTAATCCGCTGCTTGTGCCAGCATTTTACGCACCAGATCCAGACCATCCTGACCTGCTGCAAGTGCAAGCTCAGGTTCATGCAAGAATTCTGCAGGTAAATCCGCCATATCTTCCGCATCCACATACGGAGGATTAGATACGATTAAATCATATTGATTCTCAGCAGGAATTTTTGCAAATAAGTCGGATTCCATCAATGCAACCTGATATTGCATGTTGTGATGTTCAGCGTTAATAGAAGCCACTTCTAAAGCTTCTTTAGAAATGTCCGTTGCATCCACTTCAGATTCCGGGAATGCATAAGCCAGAGCAATTGCAATACAGCCTGAACCAGTACACATGTCTAAAATACGACGCGGTGTTTGCGGATGATCATTTTCTGGAAGATTGTTCAAGGCTTCACGCATCTGACCATGTTCATCCAGACAGTAAGGTGCAAAACGCTGATTGATCAATTCTGCAATCGGTGAACGTGGAATCAGTACACGCTCATCAACATAAAACGGTTTACCACAGAAATAAGCCAGATTTAATAAATAAGAGGTTGGCACTTTTTCATTGATACGACGCTCCAGCAAGCTGATAAATTCTGCCTTTTCGCTTGGCAACAATTTCGCATCTAAAATTTCCGGGTTGGCATTCCAGTCCAATGCCAGTGTTTGCAGGACTAAAGCCGAGCTTTCAGCAAAAAAATCTTCTGTACCTTGACCTAAGTGTGCATCGTATTGACGTAGAGCTGAAACACCAAAACGGATAAAATCGCGAATTGTGCTTAGGTTTTCAGCGGCTTCCTGTAAATGTTCAGGGCTAATAGTCAGTTGATCCACTTAAGGCATCTCCAAGGTCAATTTTTAAAACGCCTTATGATACCTTGTTTTGTGGGGTTTTATAATGTTTCGACCAGATTAAAAACAAATATCTATGGCGAATTTATTTGGTCTGGTAATAGTGAGTACGCTCCATTGTCATTTCGAGTACACACTTGGATTGTTTAACGGCCATATAGGCAGACGTTACTTTTAAATAGCATTTTTGATCCACACGGTTAAGCCAAAGTGTATGCTGTTGCTCGATACTAGTTTGATTAACCGCATTCTTATTTATATAGCCCTTATAAGCTTTATTTAAAATTTTTCCCTGATTTTTCAGTTCTTTGTCGACACATTTTTTGACTGTTTCAATTTCACCATAAGAAGTGTTGAGACATTTATTATATTCGTCAGAATAGCCTTGAGCTAAAACTGAATTTGACCAGAAAGCAGCTAGACTCAGCATACTTGATATTGCCAATCGCATAATATTCCCGTGTCTGAAAAGACTTAATATCAAATACTATTATTGTGTTTATCCCTTGATACTACATCAATCATGTGCAAATTCCTATAAGCTTAGCCTTTATGAGCTCAGCTCCAATAACAAATTCATTCAAATTGCACATTGAATCTGACTAAAATATCCCCATATATTTTCAATTCTTTTTCTACAAAATATTTTTATTGTTATGAGCTACAAACACAATAATTTAATGGCAATGCGTGAAAACTACTGGAATGATACCGTTTCTGCACAGGTACAGAAGGAAAAAAAATTCTTTCAACACACTTTACTTGCACACGCCATTCATAGCAGCCCGTCAGAAGATGATGCAAAATATCTGTTTTTTAGTTTTCCAAGCATCATTATTGTTAAAGGTTATGCGCTTGGTTTTCAGCATGACACGGTTCAAGCCATGATTTTTAAACATATTCAGGACAATAAAAAATTGTTACAGCAGAAAGGCGATATTAAAATTCAATTTCGGATGTAAATCTCAGCTCATCCCTGAGCAGCAGGTTTTCTGCCCTATCCCTATCTTTAATCCTGATAAATCTCATCGGGAGTCTATGATCAAAGCACAGGTGTCACTTGAATTCTATTTTGTCTAAGTACCGTGACACTTTTCATGGAAAATAAATGAAATATTAAACATATTTACTCTCCATTCAGCACATTGAACTTTTTTAATACGTGAATAAACGGTAATATCCGCTACAATTAAATATTCTGCGACTTGCTGATTAAGGATTTTGTTTAATGTCAGATCAGAACGATAAGCTTAAACAACTCAAAACTTCTTCCATGGATCGACGCTTATCTATCGCTAAAGCCTCATTACTCGCAGGAACGCGCTGGGCTGCATCGAGTGCAACTACCCTATTTTCAAGCGAAGCAGAAAAAGAAAAGAAACGTAAAAAAGCCATGAAAGAACAAGCCGATTATCTTGTTTCTGAAATTGGTAAATTAAAAGGTTCGATTGTAAAAATCGGGCAAATGATGGCCCTGTATGGCGAACATTTTTTACCTGAAGAAATCACTCAGGCTTTAAATACCTTAAACAATCAGACCGTTGCACTTGCCTGGCCGGCTATCAAGCAACAACTGGAACAGCAGCTTGGCGCCAAGCTGCATGATTTGACCGTAGACCGTGAACCTTTGGGCACCGCCTCTTTAGCCCAGGTACACCGCGCCACACGCAATTCGGATGGTTTGGAAATCGTATTAAAAATCCAGTATCCGGGCGTGGCAGATGCCATTGATTCAGACATGAGCCTGTTTAAAAACATGCTCAAACTGACCCGTATGGTGCCGCAAACCCGTGAATTTGATCAGTGGTTCGATGAAGTTCGTGAAATGATGCATCGTGAAGTCAATTATGAAATTGAAGCCGCGACCACTCGCCGTTTTGCCGACCGTTTAAAAGATGATCCTCGTTATATCGTCCCGCAAATTGTGGATGAGTATTGTACCGATCAAGTGCTGTGCATGACTTTTGAGCGTGGCGTTCCGATCAACAGCCCTGTGATGCTCTCTCTTCCTCAAGAACGTCGCAACCAGTTAGGCGAAGCCTCTCTCGAGATCGCGGTTCGTGAAATTTTTGAATGGGGCGAAATGCAAACCGATCCAAACTTTGGCAATTATCTGGTCCGTTTGGGAGATGGCGTAGAAACTCAAGACAAGATTGTATTACTGGATTTCGGGGCAATTCGCCAGTTTGATGAACATTTGCTGAAAGTCGCCCGCAACCTGATTAAAGCCGGTTATGATCATAATATCGATGAAATGGTTCATGCCATGACCGGCTATGAATTTTTTGATTCCATTCCGCAAAGTATCAAGCCAGATATGGCTAAAGTGTTTTTATTGGCCACCGAAGCCTTTAGTAGCATAATGAATAATCCAGACTTGCCCGAAGGCGTAATGGATCAAAATCAGCGCTATGACTGGAAAAAAAGCCAACTTCATAGCCGTGTCATGCAACGTGCTTCCAAATCGATGGCATCGCGTTATTTCAGTGTACCCCCTAAAGAGTTTATGTTTATTAGCCGTAAATTCATTGGTGCGTATACCTTCATGACCGTCATTGATGCAAAAACCAATGTACGGAAAATGGTGGCGAATTTTCTATAAGCTGTGCACAGACTAGAATGATCTCTTGTCATTCTAGTCAATTTTTATTTTTCACCCCAAGCTTTACTTATAATAAAATACATAATATTCAATTATTTAATCAAATTTAAACTTCATTTTAACCGTTCATCCAAGTCAATTTTAATTGTCAGGGATGACATAGTCATTTCCATATTCACATGTCAGCATAAAAAATATAAAGAATCAAAAACCAATGGATGACAAAAATGACCAATATGGTAAATAAGGCTCAAGGACTTGGGCTATCCCTCATTACCAGAATTGCCGGTAGCGAGGTACTTGATCAACTCAAACTGCGCAAATTTCTGGAAAAATCTCTCTATCAAAGCTCAAAAATGGGTTTTAAAACTTTAAGTAAAACCCAAAAAGTTTTTAAAGCCAGTTCCGGAGTCAGCAAGCAACGTTTACCCAATCAGCAGAAATCACTCTTTGATTTGAGCCTGACTGAAGAACAGCAAATGAGCTGTGATGCGATGGAGCAGTTTGCATCCGAAGTGCTTTATCCACTGGCAGCCCAGGCAGACAATAACGAACAATTTCCTGCAACGCTTTGGCAACATGCAACAGACTTGGGACTAAATTATTATGCTTTGCCTGAAACCTTGGGTGGAGTGACCACCGAAAAAAATATTTTAAGCAATATTTTGGTTGCAGAACATTTGGCCAAAGGTGATTTCAGCTTAACTGCCGGATTACTTTCAACCTTTAGCGTGATTAATGCCATTACACAATGGGGTTCTGAAAAAGTTCAGGCGACCTATTTGTCCAGCTTTGCAAATGATGCAGAGATACACGCCACCTTTGCCATCCAGGAAGCCACTCCTGCATTTAATCCACTGAAATTAAAAACCCAAGCCAGTTCAATCAATGGGCAATACTATATTAATGGCGAAAAAACCTTGGTGATTTTAGGTAAAACTGCAGATCTGTTTCTGGTCAATGCTGAGCTCAATGGCTCGCCAGAAGTATTTATTGTTAAACGTGATCGCAGTATTACGGCTCAAAAAAGTCCGGCTATGGGTCTAAAGGCAACCGAAACCGTTAGCTTAAAATTCCATAATACGCCTGCTGAACTGTTAAGTGATGATGACTTTGATTATCTGGCATTTTTAGATCTGGGAAACTTAATGTGGTGTGCTATGGCAGTTGGCACATGTGAAGCAGTCAAAGCTTACTGTATTCAATATGCCAATGAACGTACTGCATTTAGTGAACCTATTTCACATCGCCAAAGTATCGCCTTTATGATTGCGGATATGGCTATTGAAATTGATGCCATGCGCATGCTGATTTTAAATGCGGCCAGCCTGGCTGAAGCAGGAAACCCCTTCCATCGTGAGGCTTATCTAGCACGTCTACTTTGTGCTGAAAAATCCATGAAAATTGGTACTGATGGTGTACAAATTCTGGGTGGCCATGGCTTTACCAAAGAACATCCAGTTGAGCGTTGGTATCGTGATTTACGTGCTACTGCAATTTTGTATTCAGGCTTACATGCTTAATCTATCCAATAAGGAATGATGCAGATGAATTTACAAAATCCTAAAAAATTTAAAATGTTGATAGATCAAGCCCATGAATCAGCTTTAAATGTACTACGCCCCATTTCACGAAAATATGACAAGGCTGAACACAGCTATCCCAAGGAACTGGACATGTTCGCCTCACTCATTGGTGGCA
Source organism: Acinetobacter sp. YH12201 (assembly GCF_013418145.1). Lineage (NCBI taxonomy): Bacteria > Pseudomonadati > Pseudomonadota > Gammaproteobacteria > Moraxellales > Moraxellaceae > Acinetobacter > Acinetobacter sp. YH12201. The sequence goes on from NZ_VPCP01000027.1 coordinate 33,081, forward strand.
TGAATGATGGTGGCGAAGGCATCAATGCCGGTGCTGCAGTGGGCAAACGTGGCTATGCAGATTCAGGCAACAAAAATGGCGTCAATATGTCTACGGTAGTTGGCGTAATCGAAATGTGCTATGGCGATACCGGTTTATTGCTCAGCATGCCGCGTCAAGGCTTGGGGAATTCTGCCATTGCTGCTGTTGCCAATGATGAACAGCTGGAGCGCTTTAAAGGCACATGGGCGGCCATGGCCATTACGGAACCCAGCTGTGGTTCAGACTCTGCCGCTATTCGAACTACAGCGACAAAAGACGGTGACCATTACATCTTAAATGGTGAAAAAATTTTCGTAACCTCGGGTGAGCGTGCCGATGCTGTAGTAGTCTGGGCAACATTGGACAAGAAACTCGGCCGTGCTGCAATTAAATCCTTTGTCGTTCCTAAAGGAACACCTGGAATGAAAGTAGAACGTCTTGAACATAAACTGGGCATCAAAGCATCCGATACGGCTGTGATCAGCTTTATTGACTGCCGTGTACCTGCAGAAAATCTGTTGGGTCATGCTGAAATTGATGTCGCCAAAGGTTTTGCTGGCGTTATGGAAACTTTTGACAATACCCGCCCACTGGTTGCTGCTATGGCAGTAGGATGTGCCAAAGCATCTCTGGAAAGAGTTAAGGAAATTTTCAAAGATCAGTTAGATGAAAATTACCAGACTCCCTATCTACAGAGCTCGCATATTGCTGCGCAGATTTACCGCATGGAAGCAGAATGGGAAGCTGCTCGTTTACTCACCATGAAAGCAGCCTGGATGGCAGATAATAAAAAACCAAACTCACGTGAAGCCTCCATTTCCAAAGCGAAAGCTGGCCGTATCTGTAATGAAATTACTTTAAAATGTGTCGAACTTGCAGCAAGTGTGGGCTATAACGAAGAGGAATTGTTAGAAAAATGGGCACGTGACTCAAAAATTCTTGATATTTTTGAAGGTACTCAACAAATTCAGCAACTGATTATTGCTCGACGTGAGTTAGGCAAAAATTCTAGTGAATTAAAATAAATTTGTCGCTTTTTTCTACGCGTAAAACCGGACAAAAGGTGGATTTTTATTAGATATCGCGTTATAAAAATCAATCTCCTTTTATTTTATTTATTGAGTTTTATGTACCAGATCAGACCTATTCAACCCCAAGACAATGCTGAAATTGCACAGGTTATTCGTGAAGTTTCTAAAGAATTTGGCCTTGCTCCTGAATCTGGTTTTGCTGTAGCCGATCCTATTTTAGATGATTTATATACAGTTTATCAGCAATCAAATGCCCAATACTGGGTAATTGAAAATCAACAGGGTAAAATTCTGGGTGGCGGTGGCTTATCACCTTTAAAGGGTGATTCTACAATTTTAGAAATTCAGAAAATGTACTTTTTACCTGAAGTTCGAGGCTTAGGTTTCGCCAAACAACTTTTAGCAAAAGCCTTTCAGTTTACACAGCTGCATGGTTTTCAATCATGTTATCTGGAAACCACCAAGGAACTTTGGCAAGCAGTGAAACTCTATGAAAAATTAGGTTTTCAATATTTAGATCAACCTAAGGGAAACACCGGACATAGCCATGCCTGTGAAATCTGGATGGAAAAACAGCTATAATCGGTCTTATTTTATTGTTTTATATAAAAAATCATATTCATTTAACTCATCAGGGTTATTAAGATTTAATTAATATCTTGTTGTCTACTTTGACTTACACTGAAAATATTTATTAACCTCTACAGCATATTGAGTCATAAATTTATGCTAAAAGCATCAGGAAACAGGAAGTTTCCCTAATAAAAAGAATAAACGATATAAGCAGGAAGCTAAAACAGAAGTTAATCACCCCTCATAAGATAAAATAGGCATCATCTAGCTATGAGGCTTATTTTTTAGTATTTTCAAACCTTAACAAGAATAAGCTAAAAAATGTACAGCTTGATTTAGTCACTTTGCTAATGTCGAATTTTAAATAAGTGATTCAGGATCATTAACATGACTAAAAAAGCATTATTCATAACTTCCAATGTCGGTGTTGAACAAGATGAACTGATCAAACCCATTGAATTTTTACAATCTAAAGGAATTGAAGTCATTCATGCTGCAGAAGAGCAAAAAGATGTCCAAACTGTCAAGAGAGATAAAGAACATGCAATGGCTTACACTCCACAAACAACTTTGGCTAAAGTCTCTCCAGAAGATTATGATATTTTAGTCATCCCAGGAGGGACAGTAAATGCTGATACGTTACGCTTAAATGAAGATGCTCATAAAATTATTCAGCACTTTACCGATAATGCCAAACCGATTGCTGCTATTTGTCATGGACCATGGACCTTAATCAATGCACAGCGAATTAAAGATAAAAATTTAACCTCTTATAAAAGTATCCGGTTAGATTTGGAAAATGCGGGTGCCAAATGGTTAGATGAAGAAGTACATCTATGCAATACCAATAATTGGCCTTTGATCACCTCACGATGCCCAGATGATATTCCTGCATTTAATCTGGCAATTTTGCAGGAACTGGATCATTAAAAAACATTTTTTAATAAATATCTTTAAGTGAAAAGTCCCATTCAAATAATGGGACACTTAAATTATCGTTTAAATAATTTAATTATTTTTTAATTATAAATTAAGATCAGAGAAATATTTATCACATTGATCTAATCCATCAAAATGTCAGTGCTTGACTCATCGTATTCAGCCCACTAGCATAACTATAATAAAATTTTACTTTGGGTTTTTGACTTTGTTTTTTACACAGCATTTCTCATATTTATCCTCAAAAAAATCTAACTATCATTTATTTACATTTAAATCCGTAGCTATGATTGTTACTACTCTCACTTTTTTCGGGTGTACTTCTTTAAATAGTAATTCAATTGCTAAACGGTCTGAAAAATTATCTACAGGTATACAAAAAGCCTATTCAGTTGAATCAGCTACGGCAAACCGCGTTTCTCCCATGATTATTCAAAGTGCAGACAAATATAATGTAGATCCAATATTATTGGCTGCGATGATTCAACAGGAATCAAGCTATAGAAACTCTGTAATTTCGCCTGCTGGGGCGGTCGGATTAACCCAAGTCATTCCAAGTTATTGGCAACAAACTTGTCCAGGTGACTTATACAATGAAAGCAGTAATATCCAATGTGGGACTTATATTCTTTCTAAATATAATCAATCATCCGGTAACTGGAAGAAGGCACTTGCCTATTATAATGTAGGTCCGTCAGGTTATGAGAATAATCGTAAAATGCGTAAACAAGGTAAACGGTATACTAAACAGGTAAAGCAACATCAAAAGAATCTAAAAAATGCTTTATAAACGCTAAATTGTTATTCGAAGCCCAGTTTTGGGGCTTTTTTATTATTTCCTAGATTCTCAAATGAAGTGCAACAGTGATTAAATTATGAGAAAGTTGCAGATATTATTTTTGAATCTAACAATTTATTTTCAATTTTTTCATATAGATATAACAAAGCATGATCTAACATTATCTGCTCAACTACTATAAGTTTTACTTAAAAAGAATATACCTTATTCCCAGCATAAAAAAAGCCCCCAGTCGTTTGACTGGGGGTGTTTTCGGATAGTGAGCTGGCGATGACTTACTCTCACATGGGTAATCCCACACTACCATCAGCGCTAAGAGGTTTCACTTCTGAGTTCGGGAAGGGATCAGGTGGTTCACTCTTGCTATGGTCGCCAGCACAACTGTTT
>NZ_VPCP01000028.1:0-36815 GCF_013418145.1 Acinetobacter sp. YH12201
GCCTATTTAAGTGATGTGCTGAAAAGGCTGCCGACACATAAAGTGACCCAGATTGAAGAGTTACTGCCACACTGCTGGAAACCTGAACCGAATTAAAAAATAGGCATGGGGTTCAGCGGACGCTTACTAAGAAAGTCAGTTATCTGAAATCAAAGCCACTTGCTGAATATAGTTGAACAGTTTTAACTTGGATGCAGCCAGCTCTTCTTCCGTCACCTGATTTTTGATATCACGATGGATACGCAAAATATGCTGACGAATGGCATGATGCTCGGCAGCATTATGCGCTTTCATGAATTCTTTAATCACCGGATCACCTTGCGCGATCATACGATCGACCCAACGTTGCAACTGCGCAGTTTTTTTCGCGCCTTGCTGTGGAGTAAGGTAAGACAAAATCATGGTTTCATCTTCATTACGCAATAATTTTCCTACACGCTGAAACTGACGGCGACGTGCTTCATGTGAAGTAATGGTTTGCACATCCAGTAAAGCATCAATCAAACGTTCTTCCACCGGAAGGTTTTTAATTTGTTTGATACTCAACTGAGCCAGTTGCTCACCTAAAGCAGCCATACGCTGAACTGCTTTTTTCTGTTCGGTTTTACTCGCCCGCCCTTCTAAACTTTCAAAGTCATCTTCAGTAAAACGGTTCGGTCGACGTGCCACGATTAATCTGCCTCGTAAAATTTTGCTGCAAATAATGCCTGAATTTCAGATAAAGCCTGTTCTTCATCTGTACCTTCAAGCACTAAACGTAAAGTTGTGCCTTTGCCTGCACCGAGCATCAGCAAAGCCATAATATTTTTTGCATCTACTAATTTGTTGCCTTTACCAATTTGAATCGATGAACGAAATTTGGTGGTAACTTCGATTAGCTTTCCAGACGCACGCGCATGTAAACCTAGTTTATTAATTACGTCAACAGTTGTGTCAATCATGACCAGTGCTTCATTTCTCTGTGGAGGACTTGGATAGACCATTTTTCCTCAAGGGCTTTTTTGAGTCTATCTACGATATATACGGAACGATGCTGCCCGCCGGTACAGCCAATGGATACCGTCATATAGTGACGATGCCCTTCTGCAAAGGCAGGCAACCACTTATCTAAAAAATGATAAATGTCTTGGAACATTTCATTGGTTTGTTCACTTTGCAGCAAAAACTGTTGTACAGGCAAATCCAAACCTGAATATTTTCGCAATTCCAGATCCCAATGCGGATTCGGCAAATGACGTACGTCAAAGACATAATCGGCATCAAGCGGAATACCGTGTTTATAACCAAATGATTGTAAAATTAAAATAAGGTTATCTGATTGTCCAAGTTTAGACAACAAGGTATGTTTCAGATCATGTACGCTTTTATCGGTGGTATCAATATGTACCGTTGAACGCAACTGTATCGGAAGCAATAAGGTTTTTTCTTCCTGTATACATTCAGTCAGGCTTTTAAAACGACCGGCTAAAGGATGCGGACGCCGCGATGCACTAAAACGCGAAATCAGTTCCTGATCTTGCGTGGTCAAATAAATGATATCCACCGAACCAGATTTCTGCAGTTGTTCAAAAACATGATCAAATTCCTGCAAATCTGCACGGGTGCTGCGTACATCTACGCCCAGCGCCAACTGTTCCAGATTATTGTCACGATCCAGCTTTTCCACAATTTCCGGCAGCAATGCCAGCGGTAAATTATCAATACAGTAATAGCCCAAATCTTCAAGCACCTGCAGGGCAGATGATTTTCCCGATCCAGATTGTCCTGTGACGATTAAAATACGCTTCATGGCAAGGCTGTCCTTAATAGTGAAGTCTATGCGGTATGCTTAACCTGCAAGTTATCAATCAGTCTGGTAGTTCCCAATTTAGCGGCAACAAACAGCACCACATCCTGATCAAAGGCTTGTATTTTTTGTAATTCCGGAGTGCGTGCTTCCACATAATCCACAATAAAACCAGCTTGTGTCAACTTTTGCTTTATATGTTCTAACACGTCCACAAGGCTGACACCACTATGCAGTTCCTGCTCGGCAGCAGTTAAACTCTGGTAAATGGTCGGGGCAATGACACGGTGTTCTGCACTCAAATAGCCATTACGCGAACTAAGGGCCAAACCATCTTTGGCACGGGTAATCGGCACCCCAATCACTTCTAGCGGAATATTCAGGTCACGTACAAACTGACGAATCACCGCCAGTTGCTGGTAGTCCTTTTGCCCGAAGAAGGCAAAATTTGGCTGCACAATATTAAACAGTTTAGTAACCACTACCGCCACGCCATCAAAATGACCCGGACGCTGCAACCCGCATAAGTCATTGGTAATCTCAGACACGCTAATGTTGGTTAAACGCGGCTTGTTGCCATACATTTGCTCAACGCTAGGGGCAAAAATAATGTCACAGCCGACATCTGCCAACAAATGACTATCCTGCTCCAGAGTACGCGGATAGCTGTCAAAGTCTTCATTGGGCCCAAATTGAATCGGATTGACAAAAATACTGACCACAACAACATCACAGATTTTTTTTGCTTCACGCACCAGGTTTAAATGCCCTTCATGCAAATTCCCCATGGTCGGAACAAAACCGATAATTTTTCGTGCCGATCGAGCTGGACTCAGTGAAGCGCTTAATCCCTGAATGGTAGTTTCTGTTTTCATGTTTACAGCTCAACTTGAAAAGTTTGTTCTTTAGCAGGAAAAGATTGATCTTGTACCGCTGCATGGTAAGCCTTAAAAGCATCCAGAATTGCAGTTTCCCCTGCCTGTTCTTTCATAAAATTACGGACAAATTTAGCCACATGACCACCGGTCAGTCCAAGCATGTCCTGTACAACCAACACTTGGCCGTCCGTATCTGCCCCCGCCCCAATGCCAATCACAGGCGTATGTGGAAACAACTCACTAATTTCCTTACCCACCTGCGCCGGAACACATTCCAGTAGCAGTACCGCAGCACCGGCTTCCACCACCGCCTTACAATCAGCAATCAGCTGATCGGCAGCTTCACGGGTACGCGCCTGAACTTTATAGCCGCCAAATACATGCACAGATTGTGGAGTTAGTCCCAAATGCACACATACAGGAATACCGTTGCGAGTTAAGACCTGAACGGTTTCGGCAAGCCATGCACCGCCTTCGATTTTTACCATGTGTGCACCAGCCTGCATCACTTGTTTGGCACTGATTAAGGCATCATTCAGCGTGGCATAACTCATAAACGGCAAATCGGTCAAAATAAAAGCATGTTGATTACCACGGCGAACAGCTGCGGTGTGATAAGCCATATCCTGTACCGTCACAGGCAGGGTAGAATCACAGCCCTGAATGGTCATTCCTAAAGAATCACCTACCAGAATCGTATCAATTTCAGCAACTTCCATTGCTTTCGCCATGCTCGCATCATAGCAAGTCAGGCAGGAGAATTTGCGGCCTTGCGCTTTAAATTTTCTTAAGTCACTTAGACTAATCATCCGGATATTCCTCTTATGACGACTTTCTCAAGCGGTCATGCAAAAAATTAAATATTTGCCCAATTTCCCTCATCCAATACGGTAAGCGATGGATGTTGCAATATCGGTAAATCTTTTAATAATTGTCCTTTGAGTTGTAAATTTGCATCTAAATCAAGCAATGGCATCAGCACGAAATCACGTTCCATAACACCAATATGTGGAACGGTTAAACGCTCATGATGAATCTGTTCTTCGCCATACATGAGGAGATCCAGGTCCAAAGTCCGTTCGCCCCAACGGCGCAGTCGAACCCGACCGGATTCTTGCTCAAAACGCTGCAACTCATCCAGCAATGCAAGGGGTTCCAGATCTGTAACTAGCTGTACAGCCGCATTTAAGTAATTGGGCTGGTCTTGTGGTCCCATTGGAGGGCTTTGATACAATCTGGATGTTTTCACGGCTCCCAGCGTCGCCAACTTCTGCACTGCTTCTGCTAAAATTTGCCGTGAATCGCCCAGGTTACTGCCTAAGCCAATGTAGGTTACTGTCATCATTGTGTCGGTCCAAAAATCACCTGGCTTAAATCACGCTTAACCCGTTTGCGTTTTAAAATTGGATGGTCATAGCCAATTTCCGAGCCATTTGATGAAGTGGGCTGAACGGGTCTTTCCGATTTTGCCCGGCTCTTGCGTTCACGGCGACTACGCGGTTCCGGCTCGTTCACCAAAGGTTCAATTTCAGTAATTGCAGCAACCGATTTGGTTTCCACCACATCGTCTGTAGTTGCCTTACGGCGGCTTTTTGCACGCTGGCGGTTATATTGACTAATAGCGCGTTCTTTTTCATCCGTAGACATCTGTTGATACGCATCCCACCATACACCCATGCCTTGAGTGGTATCGTCACCCGATTTCTCGCGCAGTAACAGAAAGTCAAATCCGGCACGGAAACGCGCATGGGTCGATAAAGCCTGAATTTGCTGCGGCTTCGGATTGAGCAAACGCGTTTGCATTTCCCAGACTTCACGAATAAAGGTTTCTGCAAAACGTGGAATGATGGTTCGGGTAGCTTGACGTTTTAACACATCCAAACCGGCTTGCGCTCTTGCCTCTGCCGGAACAACACCTTTACTTAAATAAAAATTACAACGCTCCAAGAACGGTTTCCACAACAATACGGCATAGAAGAATGCCGGGTTGATAGTCTTGCCCATTTGAATGCGCTGATCGGTATTGATCGCAGCACGTTCGATAAAGGTGGAGATATCCGGGCTGATGTCCGCAAACAGCTGATGCCAAATACCGAAATCAATCAGCATTGGCAGCACCCGGTTCAAATGTCCCATGGTGAACAGCTTCTGTGATTCATCATATAAGCGGTGTGGAGAGATATCACGCAACAGCTGAGTCAGCTCGGGGGTAAAAATCTCTAGAATTTCAGGTGCAATACTAAAATTTAATTTTGCAGCAAAACGTAAAGTACGCAGCATACGTACCGGATCTTCTTCGAAACGTAAGGTCGGGTCACCCAACAAGCGCAAGGTTTTATTTTTTATATCATCAATCGCATGACAGAAATCCAGCACAATCCCTTTACGCGGCTGGTAATACATCGCATTAATGGAAAAATCACGACGCACAAAATCCTGTTCAATTGTGCCCCAGTTATTGTCGCGCAGAATCATGCCTGAGGCAGAAGTGACTGCTTTTTTAGGCGGGGCACGGAAAGTGGCCACCTCGACCAGTTCTCGACCGGCATAGACATGAGCAAGCTCAAAACGTCGTCCGATAATACGGCAACGTCGTCCGAATACTTCTTTGACCTGAGCCGGAGTTGCGTTGGTGACCGCATCAAAATCTTTAGGATTCAGCCCTAAAATTAAGTCACGGACGCCGCCACCGACGATATAAGCTTCATAGCCTGCCTTGGTTAAGGCATCAATAACATCTAATATGTAAGAAGGTAATTGAGCGGTTGATAAACCACATTTTGACGCGCGCAAAGTTTGCAAAAGACGCTGTCTCCTACGTCTGAACGTAAAATATCTAAGATGACGCTAATCATATCTCTAACACAATCAAAGGGCAATTTGATTATCTTAATGCATCATACTTTGTTCGATATTCTAAGCGGCTATTGCCATTCCTCTACAAGCCTAAACGGTCTTTATTCTTGCTAAATAGCGCAGGTCCGATCCCCTTGACCTGTTGCAATTCTTCAATATTTTTAAATTTTCCATTTTTTTGTCGATAGGAAATAATGGCTTCAGCTTTCTTCTGTCCTACCCCTGACAGTTCTTGTAGCTGTTCCGCATTGGCCTGATTTAAATTGATCTTGTTGGTCGCTGAAGTAGCAGAGTTTAAAGCAGGCCTAGCCAAATAATAATTCCGTGTTGAGACGCGTGGTATTTTTAACCGTGCATCCTGGGCCTCCTGTTCAACCTTCCATTTTAAATACTGCTGGTCAAACTGTTGAGCATAACTACTGGATACACTCAACAAAGACAGCAGACTAAAAATATAAAAAATCCCCTTCAGGATAGATATTATTTTTTTCATTGGGAAACCTATTATTTTAATTGTTGTTTCGCTTGCTCCCACAGTTGATCCATTTCTTCTAATGATAGGGCTTCAATATTTTTATGTTGTTGCTGAGCCTGATCTTCAATGAAAGCAAAACGTGTTCTAAATTTATGAATGGTACTTAACAGTGCCATTTCACTAGAAAGTCCTAGTTTACGTCCAACATTGATCAGTGAAAATAAACAATCGCCAAATTCGTCGAATATTTCGTCGGAATTTTGCCTTTGCATGGCGTGTTGTAATTCGCCTAATTCCTCGTTCAGTTTGCCATAAGCACCTGCCACATCAGGCAAATCAAAGCCTATTTGGGCAGCATTTTTTTGAATGTCGTGTGCTTGCTGAATGGCAGGTCCATGTTTGATATCATCTAAACGTGATTTTACCTTACCCTGCTTTTCCTGCTGTTTAATTTGCTTCCACAGTACGGATACATCTTCTACACTCAATTGCGAATATTGTTCTGCCTGAAAGACATGAGGATGACGGCGAATCAGTTTTTCACTAATGGCATTGACCACATCATTAAAATCAAAAGCGCCTTGTTCACTGTACATCTGTGACTGAAATACTACTTGTAACAGCAAGTCGCCCAGTTCATCGCGCACTTCATTTGCATTTCCTGCTCTGACTGCCGCTTCGACTTCATAAGCCTCTTCTATAACATATCGGGTTAGGCTTTGCGGTGTTTGCTGCTGATCCCATGGACATTTTTCACGTAGCTCACGCATGACTGCCAATAATTTATCCATGTTTTAAGTACTCCCCGACATGTTCAGATACAAGCATTTTCCTGCTCCATTGTAGTGATATTGAACCCCATTGCACTCAAAAATAAAGTACCCCAATCATAAAAGTGAAAAGAGAACACATACGGGCACTCGATCGGTATGGGTGAGACAACACAAGATAAGATGCGAGGAATTATGCGACTTGCTGTTAATAGGCAGTGGCCTGCGCATAAAAATGGGGAGAGAATAAAGAAAATACCAGCAAAAGAGCCTGATGATCAGGCTCTTCTTTAGTGTTAAATATATTTAATGAACGGTACGAGATTTTAATCAGTCTAAAATCTATATCCCAATCAATATGTTAAATATCATTAAGCACTCTTGGTTTTTCTGCAGAGCTGGTTGGCAGTTTAAATTCAATACCGGCTTTTTTAAACAGCTTGGGATATTCTACCAAAGCCAAGGTTGAGTTTTTTGCAATACCGGTAATATCACCCACTACATTTTTAGCATCAACCAATGACATTCCAGTATTGGTCAAGCTGGCTGGATTTGTGATCAAACTGGTACTCACCTGTTTTGCCCCTACCGCCAATTCACGAGCGGTTAAACTTGCAATCACAAAGTTTGTTGCAGAATCCAACAAGTGTTTCTTTTGGTCTGCATTCAATGATGCAAGTTTTGCGACTGTTGCTGCCTCATCCTTTTGAGAAGCTTCTAAAACAGCATTAGACATCGCCACAATTTCTTTTTGAATAGCTTCTTTTTCTTTCAGATCAGAAGTTGTTTTCAGGCTTTTCTGTTTTGCTTTTAATTCATCCGAATCCTTTTTGCTTGCAAGCAATGAAGCTAAAGCAGTACGGCTCTGAAGAAACATCGCATTCGCGGCTTTGGCTTGAGTAAAGAAACCATTCAGATCCATATTTGACGAAGATACCCCGGTAGCCGATTCAGTGAGTGTCGAAGCCAGGCTACTGAGTGAACCAAAACCAGCATAAACACTTGATGCTCCCATTGATGCACTGATGGCTAAAACAATCGAAATTTTTTTCATACCCTATTACCCTTATTGTGAAGAATCGGCTTTTTGCACGATTTGATTTAAAATTTTTGGCAAAGCATCAAACATCTGAATGTTATACATTTCATGACGATGCTGATGAACAATGCCTTTGAGTTGAATTTCCTGCTGCAAACCATATGCACCGATTTTTTCAGCGTTCTGGTTGAATCTGCGCGCACCACTCGTCATGACCAATGTCGCATCACAACTGGATTGATCACTATTACATTTCACCGAGTTTTCTTTCACCTCGATCTTAAAGACAGGCTGCAAACATTCATCTTTTGGAAGATAGAAATTCACATCCATATTCTTTTTAAAACCGGCATTTTCGGTCATACGAATAACAGCGTCTTTTAATAAGGTTTGCCCTTTAAAACCTGCACCAGTGGCATAAAACGGTCGCTTCGACTGGCTGGTAAAAGCGCTATAAAGCAATGGACCAAAACCGTAAAACGGAATTTCCCCCACTTGTTCGGTATGTAAGCCCGGACATAAAACCCGTGCCTGCTTGGAATCACCGATGGGTGCAGAACTGTCCAGCAAAATACTGTCACCAGAACGCACAGGCAAACGATCATTACTGCTGACCGGGAAGTCGAGTTGCGCGGTGACTTTCTTGTCTTGACGTTCCAATATGGTCGCTTCCCATGTAGGAATCAGGATATTGCGTCCTGCTGCCCGATCGGAGTGATAGACATGAACTTTCATGCCTCGACTTAAGCGCTCACCGGCATCATCAATGGTGATGCTTTGCCCGCTTGAACCCGAAACCTTTAAATCAGAGCGGGTGAATTGAATACCCTTCTGAAATTGTTGACCCAGTTTCAACAGCGCATTTTTCAGCACCACCTCTTTACGAGCTTCCAAAGAAAAGCCCATTCCTTCAGAAATCACGTCTTTAATTTCATCTGTTGCATGAGCTGAATAAATCACCCGACCGGAACGATCAATCATTTCGGCAAAGACTTCACTATGAAAGATCTGCTGTTGGGTCATTTTGCCAATCCGCTGCTGATAGGCAATCACAGGAATGACATTAACCCGAATAAAGAATTCTGGCAGCTCGCGCTGATTAATATCGGCACTTTGTGCCAAAGCCGTCTGCTCACTGATACTTTGTGCCATCGCACTATAACGGCGATTGACTGGTGTCAGGGTAAAAGATGCCTGCTCACCGATCGCATCCGAAAAAATCTGTTCAATCAGGTCTTTGGACTCACCTTGATAGGTCAATACATCCACCACCAAGGCTTTAGGCTTATTCATGGCCTGACGTGTATTGGTCGATACTTTGCTAAAGTGCTTGCTATTGCCTTGCATCAGCACCGGTACAGCAACAGCATAATCGCTGTCTGCATGTACCACACGAATCAGGTCACCTTCAGCAGAACTGAGTTCATCCTGTATGGCAATTCCCTGCTTAAATCCTTTATCGAGCACCAGATAGGATTTCCACTGGTCAATCACCTGCGTATCAATTTCAGTCACCTGGAACTTGGTTTTCAAGTCTTGAGTGAGTTGCTGTGTCAAGCTCAACAAGGTACTTTGAAATTTCTGTTTAATCGCTGCTTTGGTTGCTGCCGACTCAAGCTCACTGCTCAGCACTTGGATTGGCTGAGACAAGGTCGCACTGTCGCTATAAATCACTTCGCCCGACAAGACATTCGTGAGCTTCAAACTCAGGGTCACTGGCAGAAAAATTTCAGCCGTTGACTCTTTTTGAACGATATATTCACTGGCACGTAATACGTCCAAGGATGCGACATAGGTGCGGTGCTTGGTCTTTTGCGAAATGCTGTCGACAATTTGTTCGCCCAAGCTCTGCTTTAAACCTTGTACAAACAATTGCTCTGCTTGCTTACGAATCACATCATTATCAATGGCCTGGCTAAAGTCACAGACTATGGATGCACCATTGGCTTCATATTTATTCGGGTCGGCACGACACCCTTGCTCAAGGCCAAAAATCCCTTTTGAGGGATAAATCTGGATATCTGCATGTGCCACTGCCGAAAATAGCATTGGCATCGCCAGACACAGGGCTTTGAATTTTACTTGCATTGTGTACCGCCAATACACAGTGTGATGGTATTGCCCGCCTGTAAGCGTTCAGCATTTGACAGGGTTGGATTGACTTTGCGCAATACTTTGGCCAACTCTGCACTCATCGGCTTTTCCCCTTTATAGGTCATGGTCATTTCAACCAATTTTCCATCTTGCGTACGAATATCGATATTCTCCGCACCGTCCATTTCATCAAGTGCAATATATAAGTCATCACCTAAACGGCTCGATACATTGCCAGAAATGCTTTTCACAAAAATGGTAATTTCTTTACCATACATAGAACGGTTTTTTGCATAACCCAAAATCTGCGGGCCAATTTGGCTAATCGCCAGCTCGCCTAGTTTGGCCGCTACATTGGTTCGGCAGGTGTCTGTCGTCGCGCCAGTTGATGATTCAGTACGGGTTTGGCCGCCCATTAAGGTCGAGTCATCCACTGAATAAATTTTAAAGCTCACCGCACCATCACAAACGAACTGGCCCGTTACAGGAGAACGGCCACGGTCATAAATATACGAACTGCCAGCCATAAACCAGTCAGCTTTTTCCTTACGTGCAGCGGCCACCAGTTTATTCAGTTCAGCATCACTCGTCAGCTGCTGAATCGTCATACTACGGCCATTCAAATACTGGCTTCTGAAACGGTCAGAATCGAGTAAGCGCAGGTCATAACGAACCGCTGAATCAGCAATTGCATTCAAGGTCTGGTTATCGCGTTCGGCCTTGGTGCTTGGCGTTTGATATTCCACATATTTCACGAAACTTTGAATATCATTTTGCCGTTCAGACTGGCTATATTTTGCCGATTCACTGGCATTATAACTGCTTGAAGATGATGATTTACCCGAATTATTGTGGCTCGCCGAGCGTGCAGAACCGCCTGTACCGGCACCATAATAGTTGTCATAGGCATAGCCTGATGCAGCAGATGAACGGCCTTTAGATGAATAAGAGTCTGAAGCACTGGCTTTAGCACTTTCACTGGCTTTGTAGCTGGCATTTTCGTCATAGCTGTAACTACGATCGGAAAAATAAGAAGTAAATTCTTTGACCGGCTTGGAATTATCTTTGGGAACACCAAAGTATTCATCCATGACAATCATGATCGGGCTGGTTCGGCTATTTTTTTTTGCTAGCCCCAGATCATTTAAAATAGAACGGAACTCTTGATCATCCATTTCAAGACTGACCTGGGTCAGCAATTCATTATTGCCTTGAGTTGAACTGCCACGGTTAATGAGGTAGCTGGAATCGACTTGCTTCACAATTTCATCCAGATACTGCTGAGCCTCTTGCATTGCTTGTGGACCGTTTATTTTTTTAATCATTGCAATGACAGCATCAGTTTTCGCATTCTGGAAAGCCTGGTTACGCGTAGCATTCGGATCTTTTTTGATAATCGGCGTGGTGCCTTCCCCATTCACTTTAATAATTTCTGCATTAACCGCCTGAAAACCGCCCAGACACAAAAGTGCCAATATCGTCTTTTTCATGATTTACACCCTTTTTCACTAAATTTTTCTGATTTACTAATAAAGAAATTTAGATATTTTTAACGTGATTTTTAAAATACAAAAAACATACAAATCATAACAAAAATTAAGATTAACTCCATCACTAAATTTTACTTTTTATTGATTTTTATACCATTCAATCAACAATATAATTTTATATGTAAAATTAATATCCCCTTAGACACAAATTCATTAATCTATTTTGATGGTTCATTTTGAATAAATATTTCAGCATATTTCAATCAATCTAAAACACAAAAAGAGGCATTTAAAACACCATTGTTAAAATTATTTCCTACAGCAGCTCAACAGCCCCAAATCACGGACTGCAATCCCCTGCACAGACATAGCCTGAACAGTAAATTCACGTTCATCCATCAACAGCCCAATCACAACATACGGGTCACTTAGGACACATCTTGAGCAGGATAAATGGAGGACATCCCCCATAAAAAATGAGCAAATACTCATGAATACGCCTGAGAAACCACCGCCAGTGGCAAGGGCTGGATCAAAAGAATACAGACTCCTTTCCTAACAATTGGTAAAACTTTAGCTAAAAAATAGCTGTTGGCAATATCACAACTGGGATTAAAATTATCCCTAGAATCCTTCAACATGAATAAGGCGATAATAATGAAAATGAAAAATGCTCTTCTTATTTTAATCAGCAGCTTAAGTTTAATGGCCTGTTCGACTATACCTTCCAATAAACAGACTCAAAATAACTCATTAAATTCGGAGCCGAATAGCAATGCCACCAAAGAGGTTTCGATTGATGGCAGTTATACCGGTGAAATTGTTGGCGATTACCAGAATTCTAAGTTTTCCCAGTTAAAAATTGGTATGTCTAAAGGTCAGGTAGAAGATTTAGTTGGTGCTTCAACAGATCAAAGAAGCTATCAGACAGCGAAAGCCTGGATTCCAGTCGCAGGTGCTTTTTCCAAGGATCAATTTCGGATTGAAACCTACTACAAAGAGGCTGGACGCTTAATCTACGCCAATAATGGAACCAAATTATATCGAATCGAAGTGGACCAAAGCGAAGATGGCCTTCAATAATCCGTGGATCTTTTCACACACTCGCTAAACATTCATCACTATCGATCATTGAAATAAAAATGCCTGTTTTGATTTTAAAACAGGCGATACAGGTCGCTGTTTTTTATCCTATCGATTTTTATTGATCTGTGTTTATCCAGATGAATCTTGGACTTTAAAGCTGTTATGATCTTATAGGGGCATGAATAAGAACCACATATTTTAAGATGACCAAATTATATTTATTTCAGGAAAGCTAAAACCCTTACAGGAGGCTTCTGAACGCCAGGCAACCGTAAGCATGACATGCCCCAAATGAAAGTTTTGATAAGCGAATGTTCCAATTAAAGGATGACTACACAATCCGCCATTATGTACTGGATGAACGAAAGTATTTAACTCATTTAAATTTAAGCGCACGCCCAGTCCGGCAGCTTTCAATACCGCTTCTTTGGTGGTCCAGACTTTGAACCAATATTCTGACTCATGTTGCGATTCGTTCCAGTATTTTAATTCATGAGCATGAAATGCATGATTCGCCAATGCTTCAAATCTAACCTTGCGATCCAGATCTTCAATATCCACCCCAATATCAGGCATAGTATGACTGGTGGCTAAAGCATAATTTTTTTGGCTATGACTATGATTAAAATAAAATTCAGGAAAATTAATCAAATATGGTTTTCCATATTCAGTAGTCGTCAACTGCTCATGTTGAATTGTGACCTGCAATTGCTCGGAAAGTAATTGATTACGAAAGTGATGGATTTGCTGTTTTTGCAACTGGATTTTGCTCTTGCGATCAAGTGCATGATCCACATGAACGATCTGCTCCAGTGCATTTACTTCTACCCTTATCCGTCTGCTCACCAAGCTCACCTGTCAAAAATAGAAGTATATTTTAAAAGAAAAAAGCCCAAAGATCACTTTGGGCTTTTTGAATACTATTTAAAGCTGGTCTTTAACCACGTTTAAATTTCTTCTCGGCTTTCTTAAACTTCTGAACATAACGACGCTTACGTGCTGCCGTGCGCTCATCAATTTGTGACTTACGCCCTTCAAACGGGTTTTCAGACGTTCTAAATTCGATTTTTACTGGCGTGCCTTCAAGCTTATACACTTTACGGAATACGTTTTCCAAATAACGACGGTAGTCTGCAGGGGTTTTATCCACCTTGTTACCATGAATGACAATCGTTGGTGGATTTTGACCACCAATATGGGCATAACGCATTTTAATACGACGACCTTGTACCATCGGTGGATGGTGCGCATCGGTTGCATCATTCAAAATTTGCGTGATTTTTGCCGGAGATACTTTCAAGTGTGAAGAATCATAGGCACGGTGAATTGACGGATAGAGATCACCTACCCCTGTACCATGTAGTGCAGAGATTAAGTGAATCTTCGCCCAAGGAATAAAGTCAAAGCGACGATCAACATCCAGCTTGCATTGCTTACGATCATACTCAGACATGTTGTCCCATTTGTTGATCGCGATCACCATGGCACGTCCCGCTTCAAGTGCATAGCCAATCAAGTGCAAGTCTTGCTCAACAATCCCGTCACGTGCATCAACCACAATCACCACAACATGAGCATCTTTCATCGCTTGTAAAGTTTTCACGATTGAGAATTTCTCGATCATTTCATCCACTTTACCTTTACGACGTACACCAGCAGTGTCAATCAAGGTGTATTTACGGCCATCACGTTCAAATGGAATATATACTGAATCGCGGGTGGTACCTGGTTGGTCAAATGCTACAACACGGTCTTCACCCAACAGACGATTGACCAATGTCGATTTACCCACATTGGGACGACCAATAATCGCTAAACGTAAACCAGTGTCTTTATCGTGCTGATCTGGGTTTTCATCTTCAGGAACATCAGCAAGCACATCTTCAAGCATTTGCTGTACGCCACGACCATGGCTGGCAGCAACTTGTAATGGTTCACCCATCCCCAGTTTGTAGAATTCAACTAGTGCGGCTTCAGCATGTACGCCATCTACTTTGTTGGCAACAAGGAATACTTTTTTGCCGAGGGTACGCAGGTCACGTGCAATCTGCTCATCAGATGCCAGTAATCCGGCACGTGCGTCTACCACAAAGATGATCATGTCGGCTTCATGAATGGCTGTTTTGGACTGTTCAGCCATGTAGGAGTCGATTCCACCTTCAGTTTCGCCAATACCGCCAGTATCGACAACGATGAATGATTTATTTTGATATGTCGCATCGCCATACTTGCGGTCACGGGTCAGACCGGCAAAGTCAGCAACAAGCGCATCACGGCTCTTGGTGATCTGGTTAAACAACGTTGATTTTCCGACGTTCGGACGACCAATGAGCGCAATTACGGGTTTCATAGATTAACCTTTATTCAAGATCAGCCAGTAGGTCTGGTCTGAACAATCAGAAACAATGGAAGAAATAATTAGCCAAAAATAAATAAAACACGGGGCATTGAATACTCAATCCCCCGTGTAAAAAAAATACGGTTAGCTTAGTTTAACATAAGGCTGAAAAAAATTTTAACGGTTCTGCCAAATGCTTAAAGCCCCCTTACGGGTCGCTACATAAAGTTGGTTATCAATTACACGCAGGGTACGCACTTCACCACTGGTTTTTGAACGACCAATCAGCTGGCCTGTAGCCGGATCAATGAGATGCAATACGCCATCAAGATCACCCACCACCAGATCCTGCCCCAGAATTACCGGATTGCTGAGCTGGCGATTCAGTAAACTGTCATTTTGCCACAATTGTTCACCGGTGGTCAGTGAATAAGCGGTAATTTTTCCATCGGCTTGAGCCACATAAACGGTGTTATTAAAGACTTCCGGGCGTTGGATACTGCTGGCATCTTCGCTCCACACCACTTGTTGACTCGCCAGATCCATCACCGTTACCTGTCCCTGGTAGCTGGTTGTTACCAGAAATTGTCCAGCCACAACAGGATCGCCATCCAGATCATTCAGACGCTGAATATCCGAACGTCCATCACTCACAGCAACACGACGCTGCATACGCGGCACACCGCTAATAATATCCAGCGCATAAATATAGGCATTGGATGAAGCAATCAGTACAGTACGCGGATCAAGCGCAACCGGTGTCGCAACACCACGCAAGCTAAACTGTACATTCGGCAGATTATAAGTCCAGACTTGCTGACCAGTAGCCAGATCATGCGCATAGACCGTGTCATCATTGCTAACCGTAATGACACGACCGGACTGAATAAGTGATGCAGATAAAATGGCACCCGATAGCTGGGCTGTCCACTTTTGCTCACCTGTAGCCTGATCCAGAGCAAACAGTTGACCTTTTTTATTACCGACCACCACCAGGCCTTCGGCTGCTTCTATACCCGAGCTTAAGCCCAGCTTAGACACCTTTTTCTGCCACAAGCGTTGTTTGCCCTGATAGGCAGCAACTTCACCATTTGGATCGACAGCAAAAATCACGCCGTTATCGGCATCCAAGCGTAAACGTAACGGGTCTGCTTTACTGGTCGAAGAAACACTTTGAGAAAATACAGGAACAAGAGTCTTTGCTTGCACCAATTTAGGCAATGGATTCGGTTTAACCTCTTCTACCTTGATTTTATTGGTAGAACAACCAGCAAGTGCAAATGTTAAAATTGTTAGTGCAAACGGTATTTTGTATTTTCTATCCATTACGACTCATCCACTTGTGTTTCTAAAATTGGGCGTTCAACATCAGGATCATCAACTAAAACGCCAACACTTTCGAGTTTAATTTGTAAAATTTGACGTTCTTGCTTACGTTCAAGCAACGCATCCCATGCGCTCATATACGATTTTTTAGCATTTTCGATATCATTTTTAGCCACATAGACATCACCGCGTGCTTCATCAGCAGTTGCCTTAAAGGCAGGATCGGTCACTGCAGCCAATGTTTTAATGGCATCGTCATATTTTTTTTGTGCCAACTGGGCATAAGCCAAACGCAGCTTAACCACCTGTACCAGACCGACATCATCCAGTTTGGAATTTTCAACTTTTTTCAAGGCACGTTCTGCATGTGCATAATCAGCTTTGTCATAAGCCAGTTTAGCCATTAACAATTGAGTTTGAATGGCCTGCACAGAATCCGGAGCTTCTTTAACAATCTTGTCCGCAGTTGCAGATAAGGCATTAAATGCATTGGCATCGCCTGAGACACTTTTTGCATCGTCCATCAACTGTTGAACCTTGGCTGTTTCCATTTGTGATTCAGCCAGGTTCTTCTTCTGCCAATATTCCCAGCCGAAAAAGGCAATCAACGCAATTAAAATTCCGCTCATCATGGCAGAACCATATTTTTTAGCGAAAGATTTTAAGCTATCAAGTTGTTCTGCATCACTCAATGCGTTCATGGGATTACCTTTTCCTTATGTTATTCGGCTTATTTTGAAGAAAATTTTTCAATGATAAATGGCACAAAGTCAGTCACTGCAATTTCAGTCTGTTCTGCTGTTGCCAGTTCTTTGACCAGAATGTGCTGCACTTCAGCTTCACGCCCACCAAAGATTAAAGCATAAACAGCACCCGCCTGATCGGCTTTTTTCATCTGACTCTTCATTGAACCTTGTGAACCGGTTTTTAAACGGATACGGCTATTGGCTGCTTCAAGCTGGTCACGGATCTGTTCAGCAAGCACCAAGGCTTGACCTTGAGTTGCAGGGTCTGAAACCAGGAACATTTCACAGTCACGGACTGGCGTATTGTCTTCCACCTGTTCAAGTAGCAGCAACAAACGCTCCATACCCATGGCAAAGCCCACCGCAGGCACCGACTGATCAGGCTTGCCTTTAAGCTGACCAACCAGACCATCATAACGACCACCGGCACATACGGTACCTTGTGAACCCAAATGCGTGGTGGTCCATTCAAAGACTGTTTTGTTGTAGTAGTCCAGACCACGTACCAGCTTCTGGTTAATAACAAAGCTTACGCCAGCATCAGTCAAATATTGCTGAAGCTGAGCAAAATGCGCCAAGGTTTCTTCACCCATGAAATCATGCAGCTTAGGCGCATTTTCCAGAATCGACTGTGTCTTCGCATCTTTAGAATCAAGAATACGGAGCGGATTCGTGGTTAAACGGCGCTGAGAATCTTCATCCAGATCGGCTTTATGCGATTCCAGGAATTCAACCAGTGCTGCACGGTATGCTGCACGCTCATCCGACTCACCTAAGGTGTTGAGTTCAAGTTTAACTTTGTCCGCAACACCCATACGTTTCCACAAACGTGCCGTCATCAGAATCAGTTCTGCATCTTGGTCGGGTGTTGCCACGCCAAAAGTTTCCACACCAAACTGGTGGAACTGGCGATAACGGCCTTTTTGCGGTTTTTCATAACGGAACATTGGCCCGATATACCACACACGCGGAGTTGCACCGCGAAGCAAGTTATGCTCAAGCATGGCACGTACACAGCCTGCAGTTCCTTCTGGACGCAGCGTCAAAGACTCAGGTGGATTACCTTTGTCCAGAAAAGTGTACATTTCTTTTTCGACGATATCGGTTGCATCACCAATTGAACGCTTGAACAGATTGGTCTGCTCAACCATCGGCAAACGGATTTGCTGGTAACCATAAGCATCCATAAGTGATGCTAAATGTTGTTCAAGACATCTCCACGCGGGGGTTTGCGTTGGAAGAATGTCATTAAAACCTTTGATTGCGACAATTGAACTCATGATCTACTCAGAAAAACCTGTGCGAATAATCTCTTTAGATTTAGCTTCTTCAAGCTCGGAAACACGTTGACGAACCATAGATTCGATTTCATCAACCAATTGATTGGTATCGATTAAATGGCTTTTCTCGCCATTACGATACACCAGTGAACGCGGACTTGCACCTACTACGCCAATATCGGCTTCTTTGGCTTCACCCGGACCATTCACTTTACAGCCAATCACGGATACATCCATTGGAGTACGAATATCTTCCAGACGTTCTTCCAGTGCCTGCATCACTTTAATCACGTTAAATTCTTGGCGTGAACAGCTTGGGCAGGCAATGAAGTTAATGCCGTTGGAACGAAGACCCAGTGATTTTAAAATATCAAAACCGATCTTGATTTCTTCTTCAGGCTCGGCCGCCAGTGAAATACGCATGGTATCGCCAATGCCTTCCATCAGTAGACCACCTAAAGCGATCGCCGACTTCACTGAACCGGTACGGTAGATACCGGCTTCGGTCACGCCTAAATGCAGTGGATTATCAATTTGTTGAGATAAAAGACGATATGCATCCATAGTCAGGAATACGTTCGAAGCTTTCACCGACACTTTAAACTCATGGAAGTCTAAGCGGTCTAAAATATCGATATGACGCATGGCCGATTCAAGCAATGCCTGACCGGTTGGTTCGCCATATTTTTTCTGGATATCTTTTTCCAGTGAACCGGCATTCACCCCGATCCGCATAGAAATGTCATGATGTTTCGCCGCAGCCACCACTTCACGAATTTTTGCTTCCGAGCCAATATTACCCGGATTAATCCGTAAACAGTCTGCACCCGCATCCGCCACCGCTAAAGCAATTTTATAGTCGAAGTGAATGTCAGCCACCAGCGGAACATTCACCTGCTTGCGAATTTCACCGAATGCTGCCGCTGCTTCCATACTGGGTACGGAAACACGCATGATATCCGCACCAGCATCCACACAACGCTGAATCTGTGCGACCGTTGCGGCAACATCACAGGTTTCGGTATTGGTCATACTCTGGATGCTGATTGGAGCATCACCACCCACATACACAGAACCGACACGAATTTTACGAGTGGGACGGCGCTTAATCGGATTTTCAATCATTGCTATCGCTCTATTCTTGACTCATTAACGTGACAAACGGAAATC
Organism: Acinetobacter sp. YH12201; assembly: GCF_013418145.1. Taxonomy (NCBI): domain Bacteria; kingdom Pseudomonadati; phylum Pseudomonadota; class Gammaproteobacteria; order Moraxellales; family Moraxellaceae; genus Acinetobacter; species Acinetobacter sp. YH12201. The sequence continues at coordinate 19,335 of NZ_VPCP01000028.1, forward strand.
TGCTTTTCCGTTGACGGTATAAGGTGACAATGCAATATTTTCATTGTTTAACTTCAACGTTACCGCTGCTGCATCATCCAGACGAATCTGGAAAGGGGTTTCACCATTCAGCTTCAAGGTAGATGCCTGACGGCCTGTTGCCAACACTTTACCCGTTGAATCTACAATATGCACAGACGTTGGCTGGCTAAACTCTAACTCAAGCTGGTCACCCGAAACCACAGTCGAGTTATCCAGATTCAGCACCTGCACATCGGATTCGGTAGGTGCTGCTTCAGGACTCTGGGCATCTTTGCTGGATGACCAGTTTTGTATCCCCATCACAACAGCAGCGATGACAACCAGTGCCACCAAAGCAAGTAGAATACGTTTTAACCATTTCTTGTTACGATCACGATTAGAACCCGGTAGCTTACCCATGATTTTAATTGGTGAATTGTTTAAGGCATGATTGGGCAACAATCCTGTATCATTTTGATAAATTTCATCAAAACGTTGAATGATAGAACTTGCATCCACCTTCAGGTACTTCGCATAGGTACGATAATAACCCTTAATAAAGGTAGCTTCCGGCAAAGCCTTATAATCATCTTGTTCTAAAGCAGTCAAAGTCTTTATAGGGATATTTAAATCTTTGACCACTTCACTTAATTCACGCTTTTGTGCAATTCGAACTTGACGTAAGTACTCGCCTGGACGCTGAACATTTCCTAACGCAGTGGGTACTACGCTTGAACCATTCGATTGCGGTGAATTAGGATTTACTTCCATACGGCCTCAGTACTGTACTGTAATTGCAGATAACGTTGGTATTCCGGACTCTCGGGAAAAAGCGCGCGCAACTGATTGACAAGCACCTGTGTTCCCATTGGGTCGCTATTTGCCCGCGCAATTCGGATACCAATCCAAAGCGCACGCGCACCTTGATTCTTTTGACCGACACTGCGCACAAACTGTTCATACAATTGTGTTGCAGCGGCGGTCTGCTGTTTGAGATAAAAAATTTCTGACAACTCTAACATTGAAACATAAGAGTCACGATTTACTTGCAGAGCCTGTTTGAATGTTTTTTCAGCATTCACCATATCGCCTTGCTTTAAATAAATCCGTCCCGCATTTTCCAATGCTCTGTAGCGTTGTTCATAGCCCAATGTAGTTCCGGCCACATTGAGTTGTTCAAGCGCGTCATTATAACGCTCAATTTGATACAAATAAGTACCGTAGTTGTTACGCGCTTGTGCATTTTTCGGATCAGCAGAAATCGCGCGCTTAAAATAGCTCTCTGCTTTGTCCATGCTGATTTTACTGCCCTCTTGTTGCAGTAAAACCCCCATCATCATATTTGCTGTTGAATCACGTGAATCTACTTCCAGTGCCTGATCCAAAGTACGTTTTGCTGAATCCAGGTCACCCGACTTAATATATTCTGCCGCCAATTGAGTGCGAACTTTCACTGCCTTCTCAGGATCTTTTTTCCCGATTGTTGCTGGTGTCTGACACCCGGCAACAAAAATCGCGGACATACAAATTGTTGTAATAAAAGCTAATTTATATGTGGGCTTTCTCAATTGACATCCCCTTTATTATCCTTGAGTGCGCAGAATCTCATTCTGCTGCGCCACTTTCTTTTTCCACTGTTCCGCACGACGGGTACGGTCAGCAACTTGTCCAACCAACTGTCCACACGCGGCATCAATATCATCACCACGCGTCTGACGAATCGTACACACAAAACCGGCATCAGACAAAGTTTTTTGGAAAGAAATAATCCGGTTACGGCTGGAACGCCCATAGGGTGCATGCGGGAACGGATTAAATGGAATCAGGTTAATTTTGCTGGGTAAATTTTTAAGCAGCTTAATCATTTGCTGCGCATGCTCAGGATGATCATTCACGCCATCCAGCATCACATATTCAATGGTCACGTGCTTACGTGAACTTTCATTGCCATCTTTGCCAATATAGCGCTGACAGGCTGCAATCAACTGCTCTAAAGGATATTTTTTATTGATCGGCACCAGCTCGTTACGCAGCTCATCATTGGTGGCATGCAATGAAATCGCCAAGGCGACATCAATATCTTGTGCCAACTGGTCAATTTTTGGTACCACGCCCGAAGTCGACAAGGTCACACGGCGTTTTGACATACCATAAGCAAAATCATCGAGCATGATGCGCATAGAATTCAGCACGGCATCGTAGTTCAACAATGGCTCACCCATGCCCATCATTACCACATTGGTCACAGAACGCTCACGCTCTGCCACAGGCACATCTTCCATATAGGAATAATTTGCCATCCACAGCTGACCAATGATCTCAGCCTGGCTTAAATCACGCTGGAAACCCTGTTTGCCGGTAGAACAGAATGAACAGTCCAGCGCACAACCCACTTGCGAAGAAATACACAAGGTTTTACGTGAACCGGTTTTGTCTTCTGCCGGAATCAGCACGGTTTCAACCAGAGAACCATCTCCATCGCCGACACGGAACACCCACTTACGGGTACCATCTTTGGAATAGTTTTTATGCACCACTTCCGGGGCTTTAATTTCACAAATCTTTTCCAATTTTTCCCGCAGTTTGCCGGAAATATTGGTCATTTCAGCAAAGTCGGTCACGAAGAATTGGTGAATCCATTTCATCACCTGCCCAGCACGGAATTTCTTTTCTCCCATATCTTCGAAGAATTTTTCCATTTGCGGACGTGACATGCCAAGTAAGTTCACTTTTTCCACAGAATTTTGCTGCGTCGGAGCGGATGGAGATGGTTGCTGTGCATCAGAAATTGCTGATGTAGCGACTACTTCAGTACTCATGTGTATTACCTAAACCATGCCTAAAGATGAAAGGAGAAGCTCAATATCTGAGCAGAGAATTATTCAGAGAATAAAAAAACCAGATAAGTATAATAACACTTATCTGGCTTGAATACTGCGTATTAACGAGTACGTGGAGCAATCTCAGTTTGCGCGAAGAAATAGTTAATTTCGCGGTCAGCAGATGCTACAGAGTCAGAACCGTGAGCAGCGTTTTCATCGATGCTTACAGCGAAGTCTGCACGGATTGTACCAGGAGCAGCTTCTTTAGGGTTAGTTGCGCCAAGGATTTCACGGTGAGCAAGAACTGCGTTTTCGCCTTCAAGAACAGAAACTACAACTGGACCAGAAGTCATGAACGCAACTAAATCACCAAAGAAACCACGTTCTTTGTGCTCAGCATAGAAGCCTTCAGCTTCAGCTTGAGTCAAGTGTTTCATTTTAGTTGCAACGATTTGAAGACCAGCTTTTTCGAAACGAGCAAAGATGTCGCCGATGTGGTTTTTAGCAACTGCGTCTGGTTTAACGATAGATAAAGTACGTTCAATAGCCATTGATTGGCTCCTTAAGTCAATTGTTGACATGAAAATTTGCCGCATTATACCGAATAATGGGCTTTTTTCTGCTTTTGATATGTAAAAAAATTGCTTTTTTCGATGTAGCGCTTAACGCACTTCATCAATCCAAGCCATTTGAATTCCTTCCAGCAAACCTTCAGTCGATTTGGTTGGGTCATCACTAAAGTCTGGTAATGCACATACCCAGGCATGTAAGTCGGTAAAACGAATCCATTGCGGATCAACATCCGGATGTGCTTCAGAAAGCTCAATCGCAATATCAATAGTATCTGTCCAACGCAAACCCATGGCTATTCCTAATATGTTCAAATCAGTGGCAATACTTTAGCAAATTTTGGAAAAATCGCGTGATTTTCCTGATTCATCAGCATGCATTTTTATAACATGATATTAAAAAAAGGCGCACTCTCAATAATGCCACTGGCAATCACGGCACCAATCAATGCGCCTACCAGCACGTCACTCGGATAATGTAGCCCCAATACCATCCGCGATATCGCCACCAGAATGGTAAAAGGTAACATCAAAATCAATAGCATGGGCTGAATATAACCCATGACTGTACTGGCCATAACAGCATGCAGGGTATGACCAGAAGGAAAACTGAAATGGTCGAGCGGCGGTTCTTGCAATCGAATCACCTGATGTACTTGATAAGGTCGAGGACGTACCGTTTTTTGTTTTAAGATTTTATAAATTACGGTACCTATAGATCCGCTAACCAGCAGATATAACACTTGTACAATATAAAATACCCCTTCCAGCACCCATAGACTGGCGAGCATAATGCACCAGAACAAACCATTGCCAAAACGGCTGATTATTTTAAAAAAGTGGGCTACCGTATGTGAATGTGAAAAATTATTCAAATACAAGCAACCTTTTAAATCCAGATCCAACATCGTTATTTTTGCTTTTTTTAAATCCATGATGATGCTCCTTTAAGCTGTCGCTTAAAATTTAGGACGTCATTACTGTCTCCATCGCTACCGTATACAGTGCTTGCTCAAACTGTTGCACTGGATATTGCCAACCTATATGTTGCACGGCCTTTCGAGCTTCCAGTCCCATATGTTTCAATTGCTGATTGCTCGGCAACTGATACATTGACTGCATAAAACCTGTCTTATCACCCAAAGAACTCAACCAACCTGTCAAGCCGTGTTTAACATGCAAATGTGCACAGGCATAATTATAGGCAATCACTGGCAAACCGCTTGCCATGGCCTCCAGCACCACATTGCCAAAGGTTTCAACCTGACTGGCAAACACAAAAACATTTGCACTTGCATAAGCTTGGGCAAGTTTCTGACCTGATAAATTTCCTGTAAAAATAACATTATGTCCTTGGCATAATATTTCGAGACGACCACGCTCCGGACCATCCCCCACAATCACCAGTTTGATATCCGGGTTATTTTTCTTTATGGAGAGATAGGCTTGAACCAGAACATCTATCTCCTTTTCAGGCGACAACCGTCCCACATAAAGCATGACCTGAGTACTCGGTGTTGCCTGCCATTGCTGACGTAAAATGCTGGAGTAATGTTGGGGTGAAAAATGCGTAACATCCACGCCACGCCCCACCACAACCAAAGGACAACAAATGCCAAATTCTCTTAAAATATATTCCGTATCTTTACTGGGAATACAGGTCAGTTGTGTATTGTTATGAAACCAACGTAAATAACGCTGAATGGGCTTAATTAAAAAGGCTAAATCGAAATAGCGACTAAATTCTTGAAAAGGTGAATGGAAGGCACTTGAAACAGGTATGCCCTTTGTCTTCGCTGCCTGCAAAACGCTTAATCCCAATGGTCCTTCTGTAACAATATGCACAACATTTGGTGCAAACTGATCCAATGCCTGAGAGACTTTTAAAAATTGTGGCCAACCAAATTGCAACCTTGGATATTGAGGAATAGCCTGGGCTTTGACTAAACACTGCTGATTTGGCGAAAATTGATCACACAGCTGCTTTTGTTCCGGCCGAATCAGTAAAATTTTATGGCCCTGTTTCTGCAAACCCTTGCAGAGTTGCAATAGAGACAGTGCCACGCCATTAATTTCCGGAGACCAGGTTTCTGTCACAATGGCAATTTTCAGCCGTGGGCGAATTAACCCATTGAGTGTCGCTGTATCATCAAAAATGCGGTCTTGCTTATTTTTTTTAAAATAAAATTGGAAATTTTCTGGAAAATTTTGTTGTCTTAGCAGGTTGCTCGCATACAAATTTGCCATACAGCACCTATATCGTTATTTTAGATTTAGCTTAGATGTTAATTCTTTCAGTTTGATGATTTTTAGATGACTGTTTATTGAAACGTTGTATAACGCTAACAGCCAATAAAAAAACACGCTCCTCTTCCCAATCTAGCTGTTTTAAACAACTCTTTTCAGTTTTACGTTTACGCTCAATTACAGACCAGTCCTTCACTGGCATACAAAATAATTAAAATAATAGGTTTACGTATATTACATCGCTATATATGCCAACTGGCGTACGTATAGAAGGCTGTTCTTCCAATCGTACAGCAATGACATATTTACTATCTTTTGAATTTCCCGACTGGGAAAGAGGCACATTCCACTGATTTCTCACAGGACCCGAAATATTCATTCGGGTTTTCAAGCGGTAAGTACCATTTGATACATAACTCGAACCATCCGAACTACGCAAATTTTGACTACTAAATTTAATTGCATAGGATTGGTCACAAAAGACTTTAAAGGAAGTTGCAGCAAAACTATGATAATAATCTGCCAAATGCATGACCGGTTCTGATATAGCATTTAAATAGCATTGTCCCGCATAAGCGAAAGCACAATTTGCATAGAGTAAAATGATCATGATAATTTTTTTCATTGTAATAACCCTTTCTAGCGACAAATAACATCCATAACTGACTGCTCTAGCGTTTTTTGGTTCTGATTTGACACCTCAAAAGTACCCTGACATGTCTCGCCACCCTTGGCTTTCGCTAAAAACCGATATTTATTCGGTTTTAATCCATATAAATACACCCTACCCTGGGCATCCACAGGGAAATACTGGCTCTCTTCACCATTGATATATACTTCGCTTGTACGAGGCATCTGTTGATTATTTTGATCCAATAAACGCAAAATGACTTGTTGGGTATGATATACAGGAAAATCTAGAATATAGCCCCGTTGATTTAAGCCAATCATTTTTTGGCTCGAATAATCAAAAGCATCTTCAATTGCTAACTGATTTTGGTCAAACGAAATATCATAGGGCACATAAGGAATAATATTATGTACAAACACATAGCCATTTTTATTGGTGCTTCCTACAGGAGATAATGACCTTGCAACATCAATCTCTGGAGAATCCTGAACTTTAACTAAAGCGAATGCATTATCAACAGATTTTGTTAATGCTACTTTTCCACCCAACCAGACAATAGCCCCGCGATAAATCACCTGATTATTTTCATATTCATCAGATTGGTCCAATTGAACACGTAAATCACCTACATTTGATTTTAATAAACCCGCAGCTTGATAAGCTAAATTTCCACGACGCTGATTTGCCCCCAAAACATAATCAAACCCAGTTTGTGCTGGAGATGCTTTAACAAATTGCACCCTTGTTTCATTATCTGTTGAATGTGAGAAGTAAGCATTCTTGTTATTACCTAAGCTATAGTTTAAAGATAAATATGCACCAGAATTTTTATCACCAGCAAACTCTTTAAAACCTGAAATACTGAATGAAAGATTTGAACGCAGCATTTTAGAAATGCTTAGATTTAATATACGGCTATCTGAAATATTAAAATTATCATTTTCATAATAAATTCGTTCTAAATAATTTAAATTAAAATTATTTATTATTGGCAAATCATACATACTGAAATAAAAAATATAATCATATTTTGGAATAAGTACTTCATTGCTATAGCCCAAAGTTTTATAATTATCAGTGGAATACTGCCCACTAAAACCCAAGTAAATATTATTTACAGTACGACTAATCGAGCCACCTACCGAATAGCCAGATCCATCATTACTATCACTTCCTGCAATAAAAGCGTCTAATAATGCATATTTACTAATCGCTTGAGTCCATAATAAACCAAGATTCTTTACTTCTTCACTATATGTAGCATTAAACCCAAGGGTAGTTAAATTACTTATCCCCCGCCTAAAATAGATATTAGAAAAAAATTCCCTATAATCATTACTTTGAAGATCATAGTTATATCTAATCTTACCTAAAGAAATATTATATTCATTTAACTCAGGTTTAAGCAGTTTATTATTAATATATACAGGAAAACTCTGGACTGTTTTATTACCCAAAATATCTTCTACCACTACCTGAGCATCTCCAGATTGTTGAATCAATGCACCAGGCTGTAAAGTATAATTCCCCGGAGTAATTCTTTGTTGAGAAATACTCACCCCATTAATATATAAATCCACAGTTGAGGGTAAAACAGCGCTTCCTTTTAAAGTCGGCATATTCCAATAAATATAGTCAGGCCGATCTGTAAAATTTGTTCCAAAACTTAAACCACCATAACGTACTGAATTAACGAAGGGGTTGGAAATAGTGGTGGTATCACCCACGGTTAAACTTAAAAACTTATCAGGAAAATCTAGATCAAAAGCGGACCTTAGACGAACTATTTTTTCTTGTTTTACCTCTTCTGGTGCCAGAGCCAGTTCATTCTCAGTTAAATTTCGTATAAGCGTAGAATTTTGAAATAACCAATAATCTTTAAACACCCCTAATTCTGCTAATGAATTAAATTGGTCATCCTGTGAAGTCTGCTCATAAAAAAGATCATAATTTAAAAAAGCACCCAAAGCTGCCCTATTAGGCATAATCAATTTTTCTTGATCTATTTCTTTAGCTTGAAAATACTCTGCGGGTACTGTTAGTTTTACTGACTGTACATGTGTATCTATTTCAGCAAGAGCTGGATTCAGTGAAACCAAGCAAAACTCTTTTTTTATGGGATGGACAGGAAAATAATCTCCTTTCAACTCTAAAGCATTTAAAGATTGGCACTCTATATATATTTTTTTATCTTCTTCAAATACTAATGTTTCTATATTTTTATCTATACCATTTAACCAGACGTTACTAAAAAAAACATTGTTCTCCTCTGCATTTACCCGCTGAATAGGTAGGACTATATTTAAAAATATACATGGCAAAAACAATATGATTTTTTGCATAACCCCTCACCCTGACAAATTAAATTCCATCGGCAATTCACTTCTATCTGTTTCAATAATTAATTTATATTTATTGAAATCCCCCAACTTAATCTCACCAAAATTAAATTTTTGTTGCTGATTATTAAGTAAATATTTCATATCTGTAGTGACTGCAACTTCTTTTTTCTTGTCATCCAGAATGGTTATTTTTTTAATTTGAACATGTGTATTGGTATTATTTTTCACATTTAATGAAAGCTGTGATCCATTATATACAGGGTTAAAATTTAGCTTCACTTTTTCTTGTACCCCTACGAATAGTGGGACAGAAATATTAAACAGGAAATTAACTTTTGACTCTTTTACAGTAGGTGCAATTTCATTAAAAATGATTCGCCAAGTTTCTTCTTTTTTTGGGGCTTGCATTTGAGTGAATCCTACCCGAACAATCTGCTTACTATTGGGTTGTAATACAAAGTTTTTAGGATTAATCACTACGGAATTATCAGGCTCTAGAACATCTTCCCCTTCTGCATTTTGTCCCCATTTAACGGCAGAAACTTCAAATATTTTAGCTTGATCAGATTCATTATAATCTAATGTAACGGTAGCACTACGCTGTTTTTTAACATCCGATATATACAGTTGAATAGGCGTAATTTTTAGTCCTGCATAAATTGTCTGTGAACATGCCAACACAATAGAAATAGCGAACATCGAAAATAACTTATTCATTTTCCCCTACCTATTATTTTTTATTTTTAAATTTTGATCTTTTTATAGTGAAGTTGGCATCACTATAAAGTGATACCAACTTTTTTTATTTCTAATTAAAAATTAGAATGAAACAGCAATTCGCAATTCTTCAGTATAAGTACCTACTGGTTTAGATACACCAACTTGTGGACTTACAACAGTAACATCATAAGGCGTCCACCCTCCTAGCGTAAATGGTTGACCTGCTGTTGTCGCATTTAAAGGAATAGTGGTTGTACCATTACGTTTGGTGGTAATTGTAACAGGAATTTCATTAGCACCCATTTTAAGTTTAGAACCATTTGCAGTTGTTAAACCAATCTTAAACTGTGCATTTGCCCCAACACGGAAACTGCCCTGTGCGGTATCGCCACCCACTTTATCTTGTAAAGTCAAAGTAGGAGTAAGTACTTGTAGTTCACAATGCGGTTCAACTTTAAGTTTAATATCAATTTTACCACTACAATCTACATCACAACCTGAAGGTGGTGGTGGAGTTGGTATCCCTCTTGCCAAATCATCTTCTGCATACACGCCTGTTGCACAAACGCCAAGTACTAATGCCGCTAATGCAGCTTGGGTCATTTTATTCATGATTTTCTCCATTTCTTTTTTTAAAAGAATATGTGTGTATAGTTATTTTAACGATTACGATGTAACTCTTTTTATTGTGAGTAAGGTTACGTAACCGTTGACCTATCTTATTATCTTTAATTTTAAAAAATGCAAAAATGTTATTATTCACAATACACGACTTTAATATTTGTTTTTTATTTGCTTTACAACTTTAATTCTATATTTATAATAAGGTTACGACACAAAATAAAATGATACAATTTAGAAATGTTTCCAATTATTTCAAAATAAAAAACAATAAAATAATATTCAAAATACATAAAAATAACTAAACCACTAATTTTATTATTATTTTTAAAATCACCTCAACTTACACTAGCTTAAAATAAAGTTACATAATTTACAAAAGTTTGTAAATTACAGCTTATTATTTAAAAAATATGTGATTTTATCGATAATTTTACTTTATTTTTCAAACATTAATACTTTTCTTTAGGCGCAATAGATCTAATTCAAAATTCCATCAAAAAATAAATTCATTTATAAAATAACAACTTAAACAAAAATAAAACTTATATAAATTATTTTTATAAAAAAAGAGAAGGCGAAAAAATTATTTTTAGTCTTGTTTTTATTTAATACCAATGTTTTCTCAACCGTAATGTATCTTACTTTATTTAGTACAACATGTAATATTTTATGGTTATAAAAATTTGACATATAACCATTTAGTAAAAAATATTATTCATATAAATACTTAAGGAATTTATAAGATGAACATTCATCGAATTAAATATTTTTCTTTTAATAATAATTAATTCAAACTCAGTTTTTTTATTTATATTTTTTAAAAAATTATTTTATAAAATAATTTTCAATTATTTTCTACCCGATTTAATAAGCCATCTTTTACTTGATAGACCTGCCCATAACCGAAATCAATTTGTTGTTTTTCTCCCTGAATAGCTGGAAATCCAGTAATATTTTCTAATTGGGGGGAGCGTTGAAATTGATGGGTTTTAGGGTTATACATCCAGTAGATAAAGCGCTTATCTTCAATTTTCCGTTCATTGGAAGTATCTGAAAGCACGATGTCATAATAGCCATCAAGATTAATATCCATATAACCAATACTCTTGGGATAAGCAGTAAACCCTGACAAACTTTGAACGACTGTATTGGTCGTTTTATTCCATACATCCACTTGTTTTAAGGCTCGTCCATAAGGCTGTTGGGGATTTTCAAGACCATAAAATTTAAATATGAACAGCGGCTTTTCTACTGCTGTAAATGCAGGCCCAAATTGAATTGGAATACTTTCATTATTCTTTGCTGTGATCAAAACTGATGACATCTGTCCTGTATTGGCATTTAAATTTCCATTTAACTGATATTGTTCAGATGCTGTTGCCTCCCCCTCTACACTTACCGATTTAAGATTAAGCTGATCTCCTTTTTGCAAACCTTTAAAAGCAATCGTTTTTTGCTCGTTCAAATCATGGAATTTGCCGTGTGGATTCCAGATTCCTGCATATAAATCAAGAAAATAGCGTCCATCATCTGAACGCAACATTCGCTGCATAGAGACCCGAACATTTGTGAAAGATTTGAGGTGATCAATCTTGGTTACAGGCACTGTTTCTGCAAAACTTAAACATGCAAAAGATAAAGTGGTAAGACATAGCAGGATTTGAGTTTTCATTACTCAGCCAAACTTAACAATAAATTATGTCTACTCTATCACACTTAAAATTACATTTGATCTACCCTCAGCCGCTGTGTTTTGTTGCGAATTATTAATAGACTGATCTTCATCAAAAAACTAAAAATACTTTAGACAATAAAAAACCCTTGTATCAACAAGGGTTTTTTAAAGATTAAACTAAAAAATTAGTTCTTCTCTTTGTCAACGATTTTGTTCGCTTGAATCCAAGGCATCATTGCGCGTAACTTGTTACCTGTTACTTCGATACCATGAGCAGCGTTTTGACGACGGCGAGCAGTCATAGATGGGTAGTTCAACGCACCTTCCTGGATGAACATTTTCGCATATTCACCAGATTGGATACGTTTAAGCGCATTACGCATTGCTTCACGAGACTGTTCGTTGATCACTTCAACACCAGTTACGTATTCGCCATATTCAGCATTGTTCGATACTGAATAGTTCATGTCCGCGATACCGCCTTCAAACATCAAGTCAACGATCAATTTAAGTTCGTGTAGACATTCAAAGTAAGCCATTTCAGGCGCATAACCTGCTTCAACCAAAGTTTCGAAGCCCATTTTAACCAGTTCAACAGCACCACCACAAAGAACCGCTTGCTCACCGAATAGGTCAGTTTCAGTTTCTTCGCGGAATGAAGTTTCGATGATACCCGTACGGCCGCCACCTACGCCTGAAGCGTAAGAAAGTGCTACATTACGCGCGTTACCAGAAGCATCTTGGTGAATCGCGATTAAATCAGGAACACCTGAACCACGTTGGAATTCAGAACGTACAGTGTGACCTGGTGCTTTAGGCGCAATCATGATTACGTCTAAGTCAGCACGTGGCACAACTTGGTTGTAAAGAACAGAGAAACCGTGAGCAAATGCTAGAGTCGCGCCTTGTTTGATGTTTGGCTCGATCACATCACGGTAAAGTTGAGATTGGAACTCATCTGGAGTCAAAATCATGACTAAGTCAGCTTGAGCAACAGCAGCAGGAACTTCTGAAACTTTAAGACCAGCATTTTCAGCTTTTTTCCAAGAAGTCGAACCAGCACGTAAACCTACAGTTACGTCAACGCCAGAGTCTTTAAGGTTAAGCGCATGCGCGTGACCTTGTGAACCATAACCAATGATCGCTACTTTCTTAGATTGGATGATCGATAAGTCTGCGTCTTTATCGTAAAAAATTTGCATTGCTGTCTCCGCTTAAATGCTTATGTTTTCTTTTATCTAGGTCAATGATGTTATTGGTATTCATTAACCTGGATCCTCATCTCCACGATGAGTAGAATGTGTTAAAAAATTAGACTGTTAAAACTTTTTCGCCACGTGCGATGCCAGATACACCTGAACGCACCACTTCAAGAATGGTATTTTCTGCAAGCGCATCAATGAAACCGTCAAGCTTTTCAGTTGTACCGGCAATCTGAATGGTATAAGTCGTCGGGGTTACATCCACAATTTGTGCACGGAAAATGTCAGCAGTACGCTTGATTTCTGCACGTGCCGATCCAAGTGATTTCACTTTAATCAGCATCAGTTCGCGCTCGATATGCGCACCCTCAGACAAATCAACCACTTTCACCACTTCAACCAGTTTATTCAGCTGTTTGGTGATTTGTTCAATTTTATGATCATCACCATACGTGGTCAGCGTCAAACGCGACATGGTTGGGTCTTCGGTTGGTGCAACGTTCAAAGTCTCAATGTTATAACCACGTTGAGAGAACAATCCCACCAGACGTGAAAGTGCACCCGCTTCGTTTTCTACGAGAACAGAGATGATATGTCTCATTGAGTGCGCTCCCCTTTTCCTAACCACATATCTTGCATCGACTGACCCGCAACCAGCATTGGATATACATGCTCGCTACGGTCAACCATAACGTTAATAAATACGCATTTATCGTTGATGGCCATGGCTTCTTCAAGCTTGGATTCAAGTTCATCAGCATGGTTAATCTGGATGCCCACGTGACCATAAGCTTCCATCAACTTGGCAAAGTCAGGCAATGATTCAACATAAGAGCTTGAATGACGACCTTCGTAGTTCATATCCTGCCACTGTTTCACCATACCCAAGGCACGGTTGTTGAGGCAAAGAATTTTCACATTTAAGCCGTATTGCTTACATGTAGAAAGTTCCTGGATACACATCTGAATCGATGCTTCACCGGTAATACATACCACTTGCTGGTCTGGGAATGCCAATTTCGCAGCCATGGCATAAGGCAGGCCTACACCCATGGTTCCCAAACCACCTGAGTTAATCCATTGACGTGGACGCGTGTATTTATAATACAACGCACCAAACATCTGATGCTGACCAACGTCAGAAGTAATAATCGCCTGGCTATTGGTAATTTTATCTAAAGCGGCAACGACTTGTTGTGGCTTCATCGTGCCATCAGTTGGTGCTACAACTTTTAAGCCATGTGCTGCACGCCACTCATCAATTTGCTTCCACCATGCTGCAATATCTTCAGGGTTCGGTTTTGAAACATTCATTTGTTTCAACTGTACCAGCATCTCTTGAAGTACCGGCTCTACCGCACCTACAATTGGAATGTGCGCCATGATGGTTTTAGAAATGGTTGCCGGATCAATATCAATATGAATCACTTTGGCATTTGGACAGAATTTTGCCGGATTATTGGTCACGCGGTCATCAAAACGTGCACCTACACACAGGATCAAGTCTGCATTGTGCATGGTCATGTTAGCTTCATAAGTACCATGCATACCCAACATACCGATAAATTGAGGGTCATTGCCCGGGAATGCACCCAAGCCCATCAAAGTATTGGTTACCGGATAGCCCAATAAATGAGCCAATTCAGTCAATAATGCTGAGGCATTACCCTGTACCACACCGCCGCCAGTGTAAATCACTGGACGTTTCGCACTGATCAATTCGTCAATTGCTTTACGGATCTGGCCTGAATGACCACGATGCGGTGGCTGATACGAACGCATCTTCACTTTTTCAGGATATTCGTAGGCAAATTTTTCTGCAGGATTAGTGGCATCTTTAGGAATATCTACAACCACAGGACCCGGACGGCCTGAAGAAGCAATATAGAATGCTTTTTTAATAATCGCAGGAATTTCGCTGGCATGACGCACTTGGAAACTGTGTTTTACGATTGGACGAGAAATACCAACCATATCGGTTTCCTGGAACGCATCCTCACCGATAAGATGGCTTGCAACCTGACCAGACAAAATCACCATTGGGATTGAGTCCATATAAGCCGTTGCAATTGGCGTTACGGTATTTGTCGCGCCTGGACCTGATGTGACAAGCACCACACCAGTTTTACCTGTTACACGCGAATAAGCATCAGCCATATGACCGGCAGCCTGTTCATGACGTACAAGGTAATGATTAATTTTGTCTTGTTGAAAGAGCGCATCGTAAATATGCAGTACTGCGCCGCCTGGATATCCAAAAACATGTTCAACGCCTTCGTCCGCCAATGCGCGAACAAGCATTTCACCACCAGATAAAAGTTCCAACGTGATTCACCCTAATCTTTTTTCACGCACAAATGGAGGGCATTTGTGGTGATTCATTCATTCACTGTGTGCTCTGTTATAGCACACAAATTTCATAGTTTTCATAGCAATAAGAAAAAAATCTGACCTGGTCGCTGTTTGAGCAATATGAGGTCTAAAACATGTTGGGATAAACATATTTTGTTGGCTTTGTTCAGCTTCTCGGCTAGAGAAGAAGTCCATTGCTAAAAGGCTCTTATTCGAAGGGTGATCGATCTAAGGCATATAAAACTAAAGCAGCATTTTTGTGGTTTCGAGTATTAAAGTCAAGTTTAAAAATTAGCTTTTTATAGCTTAATTTTAAATTATTCATTTTTTATGCATTAGTTTTGTCTTTAGCAGTGCACACCATAATAAAAAAAAATTAACTTTTTTATATTTTTCAAATAATTAAAAAATATTTTCATAAAAAATAAATATAAAAATTATAATAAAATGGAATGAATATTTATTTTATTAAAAAATGTTTTTATTAGGGCGTGTCCTCATTTGGCTTTGCACCAAATAAATATGCAGGCTATACGGATCATAGATTTATAATTGCGTGCTAGTTTATCAAATCGAGTTGCAATAGCACGGAAATGTTTTAATCTCGCAAAAGCATTTTCAACTAAATGTCTTAATTTATTATATAGATATTTATCAAATTCCTTATTCGATCTCTTACTGTTTGATCTCAATGGAATAATGGGAATCATATTCTTGTTCTTGGCACATGTTCTAATGTGCTCAGCATCATACCTCTTGTCAGCAATGAGATAAGTTGCCTCGCCTACAATATCTATCAGTTGTTTTGCAACTTGACTGTCGTGGACGTCCCCCCCAGTGATTTTAAAATCAATCGGTAATCCATTCGCGTCGGTTGCAAGATGTATTTTTGTTGTTCGTCCACCGCGTGATTGTCCAATTGCTCTTTCGAAACCATGCCGAGCTCCACTTGCATGTTGATGCACGCGTATGTAGCTTCCATCAATGAATACCCATTCCTGATCCAGAATGCCTCGTAATCTAAAAAAAATTTATCCCATAATCCCTTACTTGCCCAGCGATTAAAGCGATTGTAAGCAGTTTACCAAGGGCAAAGTTCTTGAGGAATATCACGCCATGTCGCACCCGTACGTAGTTTCCATAAGATAGCTTCCATGATATTTCTACTGTTTTTTGAACAGTAACAACCGTGTAATCGCATAGTATCTTGAATTTGCTGCCAAATATCATCGGTGAGAAGAGTACGTGCCATTGGAAAAATATAGAAATGAAAAGAGCTTAAAGGAGGATTTTAAGTATTTAAAAACAATTCTTCAAATGAGGACACGCCCTAATTCAAATATATTTCTTACACTTTGATTTTGTATCTGGATATATTTTTGTATTCAGATTCACAACACCGTAACGAATCAAGGAGTATCTTTCTAATTAAATGAAGATCAAATAGTACGATTGCCTAATCCTTCATTTATCTGCATTTTGGGGCAGTTTATCTTTTTTCTCTGCAAAACGATCAAGATCATATAAAATACTGAAGCAATCAGGAGTTCTATTTACCCAACACTCTATCCAACTGATTATGACAATAAGGACTTGATTATTATGGCATCATCTTTCATCAAAATTGCATTCATGGCTGCATGCCTGAGCTTCAGTCTAAGCTCAACCACGAGTTTTGCCAAAGAATATTACAAATGGGTGGATGCCAAAGGGTCTACGCACTACACCACCACCCCACCACCAAAATCGGCAAAAAAGAAAGGTAAAGTGGAGACTTATGGCACGACACATTCTGCTAGTCCTGCGGCTCATGAAAATAATGCTGCGAAAGAGGCCAAGCATACCGCTCAAGAAAATAAGCCAGTTAATCCTACAATTCCTGTAATTCCAGAAGGCAGCATTCCTGCAACACCTAAAGTCCAATAATATTATATTGTGACCAGGAGTGATTACGAACCAGTAATCACTCTAGATAATCTAAAAAACTATAAAGATGAAAATAGCGATAACAAAACCCTATATTCACCCTAGAAAAAAAAGGTCACAAATGCTTAAGCATTATTCGCTGCAATGAATAGATGAGTACTTCTGCTTGTTGATGCTGCGAATAATATTGCCCCTCATATTATTTTTCCCCATCCAGGCATGCTGAAGATTTTTATAAAGGATTACTTTGTACACGACAAAAAAAGATAACTCATTGAAATAATGGCATAATACTTGTTTTCTGACGACGAATATGATGACACATTTCAATGAGTTACATCTCATCTTAAACAAATATCTAAAGTGGAACA